>CAIYKK010000681.1 GCA_903926695.1 uncultured Burkholderiales bacterium | reverse complement strand
GTGGACAACGTCTATGGGGACCGGAATTTGTCGTGCAGCTGCGTGCCGGTTGAGCACTACGCCTGACGGGGGTTTTTAGCCGGACTGTAAAGGTCCGGCTGGATTTATTTTGGAGAACAGATCATCCCGTTTTGTATGTCTTCAGAAGACTCTCTGGGACAAAAGTAAGATTCCCTCGCGCACGCGAGCAGGCCACGTACAGCTTGTTCTTCGTTTCTGCGTTGATGTCCTTGAAGCTACCTGCCTTCCAAGCCTTGACATTTGGCGTGTTCAGTACGACGCAGACATCTTCGTAACGGTCAATCCCTTTTGAAACACCCCAATTCTGGGAGTAACAGGAGTACTTGTAATGCTCCCTCAGGAATAGCTTCACTGTGGATGAGTCGTCGTAGATTGCCTGAACCGCAGCCGGGTTATCTTCAAAGCAGACATTGGAGGTGCGCTCGCCATCCGCTGCAATAGATATACCGATTTTCTCTGTAATGAAGTCGCAAACGCTCTTGCTGCACCTTCGACTTACTTTCAGACTCTCAAGGTCAACCGTCATTCCTGCAGCTTTGAATTTCTTCTGATACGCGACATAGTCATCGAATAATCCTTTATTCACAGACCCATCACGACTCGTGTCGTATGTGTGCTGGTAAAAGTCACCAACGAACAGACACTCCACATTGGCCGCGCAAAGCTGCCGCAACAAATTGAAGTCATGACCAGCGAAGTCTTGGACTTCATCCACATAGAACGCATCAAAGTACTTTTCGATTCGTGCGACTACGAGCGGAACCGTCTCCGTTTGCTCAATAAACTTCGCTAGCCTATTGGAGTACAGCCGGTGTCCCGATGAAATAAATCTACGGTCGTCTGTCAGCGGATACCGAGGAAAGGACGGCGGGAGCTGAAATATCAGACCCTTCGTGTTCTTCTTTGAGCGCAGAAAAGGGCGATAGCAAAAGCCGTGTAGAAACTTGAAGTAGGTATAGAGCGTGATATTAGCTGGAAAGTGACCGAAGCGTTCAATGATCTTCCTGTACAAGTTGTCCCTATTCGCCTCCGTATAGGTGACAAGCAGATACCGACGTTTTTCATCCAGTTGCTGAACAAGCCTTGTCGTTTTCCCCGATCCAGCGACTGCAAAAACTACGCTCTTATCCATTGGACAGCTTTTTTAATGTAGGCTGGCGGAACCAGTTCGGTACCACGTTTTTCAAGCAACGTGAAAGCAGCGTCCGTTTTGTTATTCAGCATGAACTCTTGAACTGTCAGCTTTACCCTGCCAGCCGAGAATTCGTTATCACAGATTATTTTATTGTCTTGGTATATACAAATTTCAAACGTGTGTCTAGCATTATCCTCATCGGCAAAAATCTGGATAAATTTGGAAGTGGAAATGTAGTCCTTGTAGTTTTCTACACATTTCACTTGGTAATCATGGTCATTGTCACGGATTGCCGCAACGCGAATTCCTAAAAGTGTTGCCAGTTCTAAATAGCGTTTGAAGCTCGTCCCATCCACAGAAATGACATGAATACCATCAACATCAGTGTTAAAGCCGGGTGCTGCATTCTTGTAAAGGGCATCCATCAGAATGAACTCGGCATCTCCCTCAACTAATATGGCCTTCTTGCACAAGGCAAGCTCTAGGACATTATTGTCTGGTGCCTTCATGAAAAACTCCGCCGTTCCCTGACTCAAATCCTTGAGCGTGGTCGGCTCTGTCGGCTTCTCCTCGCTAAGGATCAAAACTTTCTTCAGGTTGAGCCGCGTTGCGATGAAGCTGCTATGTGTTGCTATAAAGAGCTGCTTCTTCTGGGAAGTGCGAATACGCTCAATCAGCTTCTTCATGTGGACGTGACTCAGATGATTTTCTGGCTCCTCCAGTAACAGCACATCGAGGGTATGTTCCCTGTCGCGCAGCGCAAATTCGGTTTTTATGAAGCACTGCCGTCCTTTCCCTTTGCTATCAATCGGGATGTCGCCCTCGGTAATGATGATGTCTGTTTCAAAGCTAGCCTTCGGGCTCGTGCGAACGTCGAACTTGTAGGTGTCGAGCGTGTCGTTCAGCGCCTTCAGGGTCTCATCCCGAAACTTTGATTTCGCACGACGGTATTCAAAACCATGCAAGTTCCTATCTACAACGCCGACATGTGCAGCGTACATGGATCTGGTGTAGGCAGTCGTCGCGTACTCGTTGTTAATTTGTGCACTGTCAATCAGTACATGCTTTAAGGGTTTCCTGTGTGGAAAGATCGGGTCGTCGGTGAACGTCTGGAAGTGAATCGTGTAGTACTCAAACGGGAAGCTATCGTGCTTCTCCTTCAAGATGGCCTTGATTTCTGCTGAATATTCGTCCACCGGCCTGCAGACTAGCTTGATGCCAATCGCATCTCTGCCTTTACTATTGTTTCGTCCGTCGAAGTCTGGATCAGCCAACCCCTCCAAGTAGACTTCAATGAACATCTCAGGTAGGTCTGCAATGCCCCGTGCGCCCGCCAAGAACTCGGCGATGCATTCTTGATTGAAAAGAGTCTCCAGCCCCATCGCCTCGACCTTGCTCCGGCTGGCGCTCATCACGATATCCAGCGCCTGTAAAACCGAACTCTTACCGGCCTCATTGCCACCGACCAGGATGTTCAGTTCGTTGTCGAAATCCAGCTCAAGAGTCCGAAAGCGCTTGAAGTTCTTCAGAACCAATTTCTTTATCGTTTTCACCGTATGTACCTCCATCGTGAGCCCAACGCTCACCGTTACCCGGCATTCAGCGAATGTTACCAGTTGTTCCAGACGTGAAATCGAGCATCAACTACCGCTGGCCGCAGTCAACGCTGGCCCATATCAGCCCGATGCAGTTCAAGACAGACTGACTGGCGGCTCAGGCCAGAAAAGCCCGCTCATGATCTCGGTGCTGGAATACGTTTTTCAGGGGCAAGGTCACCCAGAGGAATGGCTGATGCACTGTCGCTGACCCGGTCGAAGACCTCAAAATCCTCGTTGGTCAGGCCAATATCGCGGCTCAACGCGGCGAGCGCGTCGCCCAAGCGAACACGCGCCTCTGGCTTGACGGCGATAGCCAAAATTTCCCGAACCTCGGCCTCGGTGCTGCGCCCATGAAGCGCGGCCTGCATCCGCAGCGCACGATGCACATCGTCGGGCAGATTGCGTACTGTCAACATTGCCATAGCATCACCTCCTCAAAAAACATGCAATGCATTTAATGGTTGGCGTGTCGCGGCGGAAAGATCGCCCTCAGCCACGGGGGTTTTAGCCGGGCTCTGAAAGCCCGCTCAACAACCTCACCTCTTCCTCTGTCAGACCGAACAATTCATACACCATCTCGTCTATGTCTCTTTCAGCCTGGGTGATTTTGTTGTTGAGTACGTTAATTTTTTTCTGGGTAGAGGCGAGATAAGCATCCCAATCGTTGCGCTCTTGCAGGCTTAAATCACGTTTAAAGCGCTTTTTGAGTTCAGCGGTAAAGGTGGTAAAAGTGGGAAGCGCATCGCTCCACGCGGCGGGCATTTTGCCGCTGGGAGCAAAATCGCGCACGGCATAATGGTTGAATTCTTTGATGATTTTGAAACGCGATTCGGCGGAAGTCTGTGCGATATGGGAAAAATGGGTAATTTTTTCTTTATCGGCACCGTTCGCAGCGGGTATGGGGCAGCGTTCCAATACGTGACCATGCACCTGGAAAAAATCACCACTCATCACCGATGAAAAATCTTTTATCACAAACCATAGAACACGGCTATTGAGCAAACCTAATTCAAAACCGCCGACACCAGATACAAAATTCAAAGCGTTATTCAGGTAGTACCCACTGCTTTCATCTAACCAAAAAGTGGGCTCGCCCATGAAACGGCTGTACATTAATTTAGATCTTTGCATTGTAGGCGCATACGCTTCTTGCGCCTGCTGCAATTCAAACCATGCCTGTTTGGTGGCCCGATTTTCCAGTGCCGCTTTGAAAGGCAATAAATGCTTTTTAATCGCGGGATAGTCGTCAATTTGAATGCGGTTTTTGGGAATGTAGATAAGCCACAAATCCTGCGGCTCTACACGCCATTTTTTCAAATCCTTGCCTTCTAAAAAAGGTTTCAGCAATTTGGCACTGCGCGGGTCTTGGGCGATAAGCGCATCACGCTGGGCGCGGCTCACTACAAAGGCCTCATTCAAACCCGTGACGATTCCACGGCACGGCGCGCCATAAACCTCTTTCAGCGTTGGATGCCCGCTCGTGAGTTTGTCGCGCAAGTTGGCAATGGCATCGTTTTCAAATTGCCACGTTTGCGCCGTCAAACGGCTTTGCGGCATGGTTTGCACATTATCCACAAAGGCTTCTTTGAATTTGACGGGAACGGCGTTTTTTATTTTCCAGTAATTCAGCAATTCATTCGGGGCAGGCTCAGCTGTGCGGCGCATTGTCACAATCGCCGGATAGGTGGTCACGCCTTCAAACACTTGCAAATCGCCAAAATCGACCACCGTTTCAAGCTGCGCATTTTCCAGCAAATGGGCACGCAAGTTTTCGCCCGAACCGGTTTTAAAAAATGTGGACGATGAAATAAATCCCAGCCGTCCCTGCTCCGGGCGCAACAAACGCAAACCCAGTTCAAAAAAATAACAATACAAATCTGCCCGGTCGCTGGCAACTGCATAATGATCTTCCAGATAAGGCTTGATGGGTTTCAAGCGCTCCATCCGCACATACGGCGGGTTGCCGACAATCACATCAAAACCGCCCAGCGCGCTGACTTCAGGAAATTCGGCATTCCAATCAAAATTCGTTCCAATCAGGCTATTACCCACGCGCAAATGCGCTTCCAGACTCTCCAGCGGCTTGCCATATTGCGCCGTTTTCAGCCAGAGGCTTAATTTTGTGATTTCAATACTCTCAGCATTCAAATCCACGCCGTAGAGATTGCCGTTCAAAATGGTTTTATCCGCATTAAACACGTCCATGCTGCCCGTAATGGTGGCAATTTGCGCATTGACGCTGGCGTATTCGGCGCGCAACACATCAAACACCGCCACCAAAAACGCGCCCGACCCGCAGGCAGGATCGCAGATTTTTAAAGCGCTCAGTTCCGCCAGCCAGGCCCGCCAAAATAACAACTCCACCACCCGCTCCGGCTCGACCAAAGTCTTGGCATAGCGTTTTTCTTCGGCTGTAGTTTTGCGCCAATCCTGATCAACTTGATAGCTGTTGAGGCAGGCGGTTCGTTTACCATCCAAAGTTTTGCCCAATGTTTGATCCACAATAAAGGCGGTAATAAATTCTGGCGTATAAACAATTCCATGCTCTTTGCGCGTCCCGCTGACCGAGGTTTTAGGGAGCAATTGCGTCAAATTTTTCAGCGTGAATGTGCCCGCGTCGGCCAGCTCTTGCAGCTCTTCCAAATCGCTGATCGACTGTTCAAAAATATGCCCCAGCACATTAACGGAAACTTCACCGCCAAAGTCGTATTTGCCAAATTCCTGAAACACATCGCACGCAGAATCGGGAACGCTCAACGCATCCAGAAACGCATCGGGCGCAAATAATCCACCGTTATAGGGCGGAACACCGCGCTCTGGCAAGCCTTTGTCCACGGCGCGAAAGAGCGCTTTGTACTGCACCCACAAGGGCTGACGCTCCCAGCCGCTTTGCGTGTGAACTGATTTGAGCGTTCCCGCTGGCAACAATCCGCGCTGCTGCGCAAAAGCCACAAAAAGCAGACGGTCCAGCAGCTTTTGCACTGGCGCAATCAACACCTTCGGTGCTAACGTATTCGTTTGTGCCAGCGCGATAATGAGCTGGATGCGCCAGCGTTTGTAATCGGCATACAGCTCGCGGGTGATTTGTTTTTCAATTGTGCCGGATTCGGTCAACAATTCCAGCGTGCGCCCGCCGAGTAAATTATTGGCCCCCAACAGCAATTGCAGGCGGCGATACTGGACGGGATTATCGGCAATTTCCAATAAATCAAAACGCTCATGTACGCGGCGGGTATATCCCACGGCATAGAGGCGAATTTCCAGCATATTGGTCAGCAGCAAAAATTTGGCGTGGGGAAGGTCCATTGCATATTCCCACACTTGCTGCACGGGCGATTTAAAACGCCCCGACATCATGACATCCAAATCCGGCGTATCCGCCCCTTTGAGTTCAAGCGGCACGAGGATTTGATCGGCAGCCGTTCCAAATCGTCCCAGCACCACATCCACACGCCCTTTGCCGACATAATTTTCATCCGCCAGGGTATAAGCGCCGCTTGCGCCAAAGGTTGAATAACCCAGCACCTCGCAAAATATTTTCTGCACAAAGGCGCTGCGGATGTTTTGCTCTTTTTGCTTGCGGATAGCGCCACTGCGAATCGTGGCCGCCCAATCACTCAACACCTGCTGATGCGCGGGGGGCACAGCGTCTTCGGGACTGGAGCGGGCGATTAAACCGGCGTTGAAGAGAGATTGGTGGTCGAGGGGAAGTGTGCTCATAAGGGGTAAAGTGTAAGCTTTCAAAATCAACAACTCCCCCTAAAACACACCATGAAACCCCTTCTTTCCCTACTCACCCTCGCCGCCATCCTCTCCACCGCCTGCGCGGCCACGCCTGCCGCCAAACCAGCCGCAGCGGCCAGCGCAGCCCCCGCCGCGCCCGCCAGCGAAACCCTGCCCTCGGGCGTAAAAATTGTCCACACGCTGGCCGGCACCGGCCCGCAGCCCACCGCCGCCAGCACCGTGCGCGTTCACTACCGGGGCACGCTGGCCAACGGCACGGAGTTCGACAGCTCCTACCGGCGCGGCATGCCCGCGAGCTTTCCGCTCAACCGCGTTGTACCCTGCTGGACCGAAGGCATGCAGCGCATCAAAGTCGGCGGCAAAGCCACGCTAACCTGCCCGCCCGCCACCGCTTACGGCGAGCGCGGTGCGGGCAATGCCGTGCCGCCCAACGCCACGCTCACGTTTGAGGTCGAACTGCTCGCCATCGAAAAATAAGCGGCGCGAGGCTCGCAGATGTTTGAATCGCGCAACCCGCTCGTTGCCAGCCCCGCGCCCTACCCGCGCCTGCTCGGCGACATTGGCGGCACCAACGCCCGCTTCGGCTGGCAAGCGCTTGAGGGCGGAGTCATCAACCACGTACAGGTGCTGCCCTGCGCCGACCACGCCTCGCTGCTCGAAGCGGTGCAAAGTTATTTGCAACAGCAGGGTTTGAGCGCGCCCGACTGCGCCGCCTTTGGCATTGCCAACCCCGTCACCGGCGATCAGGTGGCGATGACGAATCACCATTGGCACTTTTCGGTCAGCGCGCTGCGCGAAGCGCTGGGTTTGGCGCGGTTTTTGTTGCTGAACGATTTCACTGCGCTGGCTTTGTCGCTTACGCAATTGCCGCCTGCCCACAGGCGCGCCGTCGGCGGCGGTCAGGCGACCCCGGATGCGGCCATCGGCCTGATCGGGCCGGGCACGGGCCTGGGTGTGTCGGGCCTGCTACCGCTGGGCCACCAAAACAAATGGCTGCCGATTTCCGGCGAAGGCGGTCACGTCAGCCTGAGCGCGGCCAACGCGCTGGAATTCGCCGCCATCGAACTTTTGCGCAAGCGCTACGGCCATGTTTCCGCCGAGCGG
>CAIYKK010000680.1 GCA_903926695.1 uncultured Burkholderiales bacterium | reverse complement strand
GCGCTGTTTTTGGCACCGAACGCAATCACCTTGAACAACTCGCCCATTTCGTGCTCGGTCACTAACTTTTGCACCATCGTCCGCTCGGCCAGCGAGGCGTTTTCCAGGCCGTCCAATAGCCCGCAGTTGAGTAAAAACCGGCCCTGACTGGTGTAGCCCAGCACGTCCAGCCCCACGTCCTGCCCGGCCAGCGCGATGCCGGTGAAGTTAACGTGCGCCGTGATGTCTTTCAGCCCCACGTCGGCCAGCGGATCGGCGTCGGCCAGATGCGCACGGTGGCACATCACCGTGCCCATGCTGCGCTGCGGGTGGTAATACTCGTTCTCGGGAAAGCCGTAGTCGAGCAAAAACACCGCGCCCGTTTCCAGCCGGTCGGCCAGCGTGCGCATGAAGCCTTCGGCCTGCGGATGGATTTCGGTCAGGTAGTCGTGCGGGCCGGGTATTTCCAGCGGCGGGCGCAGGTCGGTCGGCGCGTCGGCCCAGGTAAAGCGCCCTTCGTGCAGTGCCACGCCGCGCTGGTGCCACACGCCGCCCAGACGCACCAAGAGCTTGACCGGCATGGCGTCCAGCACCTCGTTGCCCAGCACCACGCCGTGCATGGCGGGCGGCAGTTCGCTGACCCAGCGCACCTTGTGGGCGTGGACGGCGAGTTTTTCGCGCTGGCGCTCGCGCAGCACGCCGGACAAATCGACGATGGTGTAGCGCGTCACCGCGTCGCCCAGCGCGTCGAGCACCTGCAGCGCCAGCGCGCCCGAACCCGCGCCGAACTCCCAGACTTCATCCGTTTTGGACGCCTGCAGCGCCTGCGCCACCTGCCGCGCCAGCGTGCGGCCAAAGCGCGGCGACAGCTCGGGCGCGGTGACAAAATCGCTGCCGCCTTTGACGCCGCCCATATCGCCGGGCATGAGGCCAAATTTGAGCGAATCGTTGGCGTAATAGCCCTGGCCCGGCGTGTAAAGCGCCCAGGCCATGAAGTCGTCAAAGCCAATCCAGCCGCCCGCCTGAACAATGGCCCCGGAAATTGTGACCTGAAGGCCGGTCGTTAAAATGGAAGGAGTAGTCAAGTTGAACCCACCGTGATCGTTTGCAATTGCCCGCAATTGTCCGCGAACCTCGCCCGCCTCGTCTTTTTTCCAGCCCTTACCAATGACTTCAGCACCGTCCCGCCCCGTGGTTCTTGTCACTGGCGCCGCCAAACGGCTGGGCCGCGAAATCGCGCTGGCGCTGGCCGCTGGCGGCTGGCAAGTCGCCGTGCATTACCGCCATTCTGAAGCCGAAGCGCTGGCGACCGCCGCCGACTGCGCCCGGCTGGCAGGTTCGGGCGCTGCCGCTGTTGCCAGTTCGGCGATTTTTGCCGCCGACCTGTCCGACGAGGCCGCCGTGCGCGCCCTGCTGCCGCGTGTCGTCGCGCAATTTGGCCGGGTCGATGCAGTCGTCAACAGCGCCTCGACGTTTGAACACGACAGCGCCGCCAGTTTTGGTTTTGCCAGCCTGGACAAGCACCTGCACAGCAACACGGGCGCGGCCATTTTGCTGGCGCAGGCGCTGCATGCCCACGTCGCGGCGCGCCCGGCAGCCGAACACGCGGGCCGCTGCGCCGTCATCAACCTGCTCGATCAAAAGCTGTGGAACCAGAACCCGGATTTTTTCAGCTACACGCTGTCCAAAGCTGCGCTTGAAGCAGCGGGCACGATGTTGGCGCTGGCGCTGGCGCCGCTGGTGCGCGTGGTCGGTGTCGCGCCGGGCCTGACGCTGACCAGCGATTTACTCAGCGACGAGCAGTTCGCCGCACGGCATAAACTCTCGCCGCTGGGGCGCTCGTCCACGCCGGGCGATGTGGCGGCGACGGTGAAGTTCGCGCTGGAAAATTCTTCCATCACCGGCACCACGCTGCTGGTCGATGGCGGCCAGCATTTGATGCGCTTTGAGCGCGATTTTTCGCTGATGTAATCCCGGCCAAGCCAAACGTCAAGCCCTTGCCGGTGCGCGCTGCGCCTCCTCCTTCACTCATTACAGATTGGCTCTGACCATGTTCAACACCCGAGGCACCCAAATCCTCACCCTCGCCGGCCTGCGTTTTGACGCCAATCTGGGCATCTTGGCGCACGAAAAAGCCGCGCCGCAGCCGATTCAGGTCGATGCCGAGCTGAATCTGGGCACGCAGCCGCTGCAGCCGCACGATGACGACATCGGCCATGTGCTGGACTACCGCAAGGTGCGCCAGATCATCATTACCGAATGCACCGCCGAGCATGTCAACCTGTTAGAGAGCCTGATCGGCAAGCTGGCGCACCGGCTGATGCTGCTGCCCGGCGTGCTGGGCGTGCGCGTGAAAATCGCCAAGCTGGAGATTTTTGACGACTGCGAAGTGGCTATTCGGGTCGAAACCGGGCAGTGGTAGCGCCGCCGGGGCCGCCGCCGGGGCTGAGGCGGCGGGCGCTGCGGCTCCTAGTCATCTGTCTGGCGCTGGTGGCCGCTTGGTACGGCCTGTCGTACAAGCGCGACTGGCTTTATTTTTATGCGCGCCAGGATACGGTGGCGCGTAGTCTGCCCGAGCTGGGCGCGGCGCTGGGCCGCACGGGTCTCAACCTGCAAACGCTGGGCCAGGTCAGCTATGGCGCTTCAAACCTGCCGCTGTGGGTGCTGCGCAAACCGGCCTTGAATCCCGCCGCGCCGACCATCTGCCTGATGGCGGGCATCCACGGCAACGAGCCTGCGGGCGTCGAGGCGCTGCTGGCGCTGCTGCACGACTTGGCGGCGCGGCCCGCCGCGTTTGCCACGCACCGCTACGTCGTCGTGCCGCTGGCCAATCCGTGGGGCTGGGAACGCGACCTGCGCCACAACGGCGACAACCGCGACACGGCGCGCCAGTTCGTCAGCGGCAGCGCGCAGGAAGCCATGCTGCTCAAAAACCTGTTCACCGCCGAGCGCTGCGACCTGCTGGTCGATCTGCACGAAGACCGCTTTCACGACGGCTTTTACCTGCTGGCCTACGGCGAATCCAATATGGCCGGGGTGGAAAACACCCTGAAAACGATTGAAAGCGCCACCGGCGTATCCCGCGCCAGCCGGGGCGATCACGGCGTGCTGGCTTTTCAAAGCGCCGAATTTGACGGCATTGTCCTGACCACCGCGCCGCTGTGGGCGCGCATGCACGGCGCGGGACACGCCTTTGTCGTCGAAACGCACGACGCCCTGCCGCTGGCGCAACGTGTGGCGATTCACCGGCTGGCCATCGAAGGCCTGTCACGCCTGCTCACGCCCGAAACCAGCGGCCAGTGAGACAATCAGCGCCTATGAACGCCCTCTGGACCGAAACCGCAACCCCCGCCGCCGCACCCCGCGCGCCCCTGAGCAACGCCCTCAAAACCGAACGCGAAGACCACAAGTTGGAAAAGCGCCTGTGCCGCGAAGTGGGCCGGGCGATTATCGATTTCAACATGATCGAAGAAGGCGACAAGGTCATGGTCTGCCTCTCCGGCGGCAAGGACAGCTACGGCATGCTGGACATTTTGCTGAAACTGCAAAAGCGCGCCCCTATCAATTTCGAGCTGATCGCCGTCAACCTGGACCAGAAGCAGCCCGGCTTTCCCGAGCACGTCCTGCCCGACTATCTAAACAAGCTCGGCGTGCCGTTTCACATCGAAAACCAGGACACCTACAGCATCGTCACCCGCGTGATTGAAGAGGGCAAAACCATGTGTTCGCTGTGCTCGCGGCTGCGGCGCGGCATTTTGTACCGCGTGGCGGGCGAGTTGGGCTGCACAAAAATCGCGCTGGGCCACCACCGCGACGACATGCTGCAGACGTTTTTCCTGAACATGTTTTTTGCCGCCAAGCTCAAAGGCATGCCGCCAAAACTCGTCAGCGACGACGGCAAAAACATCGTCATCCGGCCAATGGCTTACGTCACTGAAAAAGACCTGACGCGCTGGGCCGAAGTGCAAAACTTTCCCATCATTCCCTGCACGCTGTGCGGCAGCCAGGAAAACCTGCAGCGCAAACAAATCGGCAACATGCTGCGCGAGTGGGACAAAAAACACCCCGGACGGCTGGAAAACATGTTCGCCGCGCTGCAAAACATCGTGCCTTCGCACCTGATGGACAGCCGCCGCCACGACTTTAAAAACATCAAAACCACCGGCGTGGCCGACGAAGACGGCGACAAGGCGTTTGACGCCGACGACTTCCCGGCCCCAACGCTGCCCGAACTGACCAGCCCGACGGGCCGCGCCGTCATCGGCATCAGCGCCCAAACGCCGGGCTGCTGACACCGGGCGCTGCGGTTCAAAAAAGAGCAAACGGGTGGACGGGCTGGATTGACTCATCCGAAGGAAATTTCATGAAACGCGCAGTTGCCATCATTTTTTCCATCGTTTTGATGGCTTTTTTCATGGCCGGATGTTCGTCCATGCGGCTG
>CAIYKK010000679.1 GCA_903926695.1 uncultured Burkholderiales bacterium | reverse complement strand
GTTTTCCAACGCGGGCTTGCTGAACAGGGCGGTGAACTGCTGGCTGACCCGGCCCAGCTCGATGCGGTCCTGCGGGCGCTTGGGACCGGCCAGGCTGGGCGTGACATCGCTAAGGTCGAGTTTCACAATCTGCGAAAAATCAATCTCGCCCGCCAGCGGCACGCCAAACAGCCCCTGCGCCCGGAAATAAGCCTCGAAAGCCTTGATGTCCGCGTCGGTGCGGCCCGTGCCGCGCAAATATTCCAGAGTTTGTTCATCGACCGGAAAAAATCCCATCGTCGCGCCATATTCGGGCGCCATGTTGGCCAGCGTTGCCCGGTCGGGCACGGCCAGCGTGCGCGTGCCTTCGCCGAAAAACTCGACAAACTTGCCGACGACTTTTTCGCGGCGCAGGATTTCGGTCACCCACAGCACCAGGTCGGTGGCGGTCACGCCTTCGCGCAGGCGCCCGCTCATCTGGAAACCGACCACATCGGGCGTGAGCAAATAGACCGGCTGGCCCAGCATGGCGGCTTCCGCTTCGATGCCGCCCACGCCCCAGCCGACCACGCCCAGGCCGTTGATCATGGTGGTGTGGCTGTCGGTGCCGACCAGCGTGTCGGGGTAATAAAGCGGTTTAGCGCCGCCGGTTTTAAAAACCCCGCGTGCGAGATATTCCAGATTGACCTGATGCACGATGCCAAAACCCGGCGGCACCACGCCAAAGGTGTCAAACGCCTGCATGCCCCATTTGAGAAACTGGTAGCGCTCGCGGTTGCGCTGGAATTCGAGCTTCATGTTCAGGTCTATCGAATCCTTCGCGCCGTAGTGATCGACCATGATGGAGTGATCGACCACCAGATCGACCGGCACCAGCGGCTCGATGCGCCGGGGGTCTTTGCCCAGCCGCAGCGCCACGCTGCGCATCGCCGCCAGATCGGCCAGCAGCGGCACGCCGGTGAAATCCTGCAGCAGCACCCGCGAGACAACAAACGGGATTTCGTCGGTGCGTGTGGCGTTGGGCTGCCAATTGGCGAGCTGCTCGACGTGGGCGGGCGTGATTTTCTGGTTGTCGCAGTGGCGCAGCACGGATTCGAGCACGATGCGCAGCGACACCGGCAGGCGCGCAATGGTCGGGAACTCCTTGGCCAGTTCAGGCAGGGAATAAAACTTTCCCACCGGGCCCGAAACGGTGTGAAAAGTCTGGCGCGTGGACTCAAAAGCGTGGTGACCGGGACGGGTCAGCGCAGGCGTTGCGGTCATGACAGTCTCCTTGGTGAAGGTGGCAAGTGCTGATTCTGGCAGGCACAGCGCCAGGCAGGAAGAGGATAAATCACCCCGCCAGCCTGAAGGTTTTCATCTGGCCGGCTGGCCTGCGCAACATCGGGAAACCAGCCCGCCCACTCACGCGCCGGTGTCCTACGCCGGGCCGCAGGCGCAACCTGGCACGGCTGCCAAAACGGCCGCCAAACTGGCCCACGCAGCTCGCCGCAATTCCCCACGCCAGCCCGGCAGCGGCATGACGGTGGACAATCAGCGCATGACGCTCAAGAAACCTGAACTCCTTTTACCCGCTGGCTCGCTCGACAAAATGCGCGCCGCTTACGACTTTGGCGCCGACGCGGTCTATGCCGGTCAGCCGCGCTACTCGCTGCGGGCGCGCAACAACGAATTCCGCCTCGAACACATCCAGACCGGCATCGAAGAAGCCCACGCACGCGGCAAAAAGTTTTTTGTCACCAGCAACCTGCTGCCGCACAACGACAAAGTCCGCACCTATCTGCGCGACATTGAGCCGGTGATTGCGATGAAACCCGACGCCCTCATCATGGCCGACCCCGGCCTGATCATGATGGTGCGCGAAAAGTGGCCCGAAGTGGCGATTCACCTGTCGGTGCAAGCCAACACGGTGAACTGGGCGGCAGTCAAATTCTGGCAAACGATGGGCGTGGCGCGGATTATTTTGTCGCGTGAACTCAGCCTGGACGAGATCGAAAAAATCCGCCAGGAATGCCCGGACATTGAGCTGGAAGTGTTCGTGCATGGCGCGCTGTGCATTGCGTACTCGGGCCGCTGCCTGCTGTCGGGCTATTTCAACCGCCGCGACTCGAATCAAGGAACCTGCACCAACGCCTGCCGCTGGGACTACAAAACCAGCGCCGCCACCGACAACACCGACACCGGCGAAGTCCAGCCGCTGAAACTCGAAGGCGACTTCAGCTTTGCCAAAGCGCAGCAAGAAGCCGAACAGGGTTTTGCCGCTTGCGGCGGCGGCACGCGCCATCCGCTGGCCGATCAGGTTTATCTGCTCGAAGAAAAAGAGCGCCCCGGCCAGCTCATGCCGATCATGGAAGACGAGCACGGCACTTACATCATGAACAGCAAGGATTTGCGCGCCGTCGAGCACGTTGAGCGGCTAGTCAAAATCGGCGTCGATTCGCTGAAAATTGAGGGCCGCACCAAGAGCCAGTATTACGTCTCGCGCACCGCGCAGGTGTATCGCCGCGCCATTGACGACGCGGTGGCGGGCCGCCCGTTCAACCCGGCCTTGATTACCGAGCTGGAAGGTTTGGCCAATCGCGGCTACACGGCCGGTTTTCTGGAGCGCCGCCCGTCGCAGGATTACCAGAATTACGAAACCGGCAGCTCAGAAATGCGCCGCAGCCAGTTCGTCGGCGAGGTGAAAAGCGAAAAAGACGGCTGGGCCGAAGTGGAAACCAAAAACCGCTTTTCAGTTGGCGACACGCTGGAGGTGATTCACCCCGGCGGCAACCGTACCGTTCAGGTAACCGCCATGAAAAACCTCGACGGCGAGGCCGTTACCGTGGCCTCGGGCAACCCGATGCGGGTGTGGATTCCACTGGAGGCGCCCGCCGACGGGGCGCTGCTGGCGCGGATTTTTGAATAAAGCTATTTTTTTGGGAAAAACCAACTCAACAATAAGTCATTCAATAAAAGTTATTAACTATAGAATTCAAATTTATAAAAACTGCCAAATTTTTCAAGAATACCGGATAAATCTGTTTCAAGTATTTTTGTGGTTCTGTGCTTAACACCCATCCAGCGATGCTTTATCGTGTGCCACAATTTTTCTATCCGATTTAATTCTGGACTGTAGGGAAGAAGAAATTTGAGTGTGACACCTAATTTCTCGAATTCTTCCTTGGCTTGCTTGACAACTTCCGAGGTGTGAAACGAAGCATTGTCCAAAATGAACGTGATCGGTTTGTCATATTTCTGAGCCACTTCCTTGATGAAGTTGACCAGCCGTGCGCCTGTCATGCTTCCATAAAACATGCAGTCCTCCAAATAACCCGATGACATCAACGCTGCCAGCACATTGAGGCGCTGGCCCCGAATGGCCGGTATCAAGTGCTGCAGACCTGTCGGTGTCCAAGCGTTCCGATTAGGATGGATACATGAAAACCCCGCCTCATCAAGGTACGCCACTTCGATCTCGCCCGCCTTGGCAGCTCGCTTCAAGCTCTCTATTTCCACGCGCGCTTGCTCAAACGCTATCTCATCTTTTTTTTTGAGCGAGTGTCTTGTCCTTGGTAGTGATTTAATATGACTTCTACAGTAAACTGAAAGGAGTTCGGAGTCATGATCATCGAAGAAATCAAGCATCTGTGCCCTGATTGTGGCAGCGATCAACTCAAGCGGAACGGGTTTACTGGCGGGGGAAAGCAAAAATACAAGTGCAAGGCCTGTGGCCGCTATGGCAGTCTCAATCCGCAGCAGTCGTACCCGCAGGAAGTTCGCGATCAGGTGCTCAGCGCCTACCTGGAACGCCCGAGCATACGCGGGC
>CAIYKK010000678.1 GCA_903926695.1 uncultured Burkholderiales bacterium | reverse complement strand
GGCACAAATCAAGAACCGATGCTTCGGGGCGGCATTTGAAACCGCTCAATTGCCAGCCCAGCGCCACTTTCAGCAGCGAGAGTTTGTCGGCCCACGGCCAGCCGCCCGCCGTCAAAATGCCTGCCAGCGCGTCCAGCGGTGCGGGCCAGTTCGGCAATTTCAGGCCGCTGCCGTCGGGAAACTGCATCGTCAGCGGCAGGCGCAGAAAGGCGGCTTTTTCGTCCACGCCCAGGTCGCGCATCAGCCGCAGCGTTTCGCTGTAAGCGCCGATGAGGATGTGCTGGCCGTTGTCCAGCGCCATTGGCTCGCCGCCGAGCGTGGCCATGACGCGCCGGGCGCGTCCGCCAGCGGTGCGGGCGGCTTCAAACAGCGTGACTTGGTGGCCAAGGCGCGTGGCCTCCACGGCGGCGGCACAACCGGCCCAGCCTGCACCGATGACGGCGACTTTCACACCACGCGGCCAAACGCCTGGGTTTTCCACGCCAGCCAGAATTTCCGCACCGGCGTCAGGCTGACGCGCTGGTGCAGCACCTGAAAATTGTCGGCGGCGATTTCATGCAGCAGCGTGCGGTAGATGCTGGCCATCATCAAACCGGGCTTTTGGGCGCGGCGGTCGGCTTCGGGCAACAGCACCAGCGCTTCGTCGTACAAAGCCAGGGCGCGCTCGGTCTGGAACTGCATTAGCGCCGTGAACTGTTCGGAATACTGGCGCTTCAACAATTCATGGGCCTTCAAATCGAACTTTTGCAGTTCGTTGACCGGCAGGTAAATGCGCCCGAGCATGGCGTCTTCGCCCACGTCGCGGATGATGTTGGTCAATTGAAACGCCAGCCCCAGCTTGTGCGCGTAAGCGGTGGTGGCCGGGTCGGTCTGGCCGAAAATGCGCGCCGCCACCTCGCCGACAACGCCCGCCACCAAATGGCAGTAGCGCTGCAGCGCGGGAAAATCTAGGTAGCGGTTTTGCGTCAAATCCATCTGGCAGCCTTCGATGACGGCCAGCAGATGCCGCGCCTCGATGCCGTAGAGGGTGGCGTGGGGCATCAAGGCTTTCATCACCGGATGCGTCGGGTTGCCGGTGAAGGATTTGGTCACCTCGCCCTGCCACCAGCCCAGTTTGGTCTGGGCCACGCCGGGGTCGGTGATTTCATCGACCACATCGTCGATTTCACGGCAGAAGGCGTAAAAAGCGGTGATGGCGGCGCGCCGTTCCTTGGGTAAAAATAAAAAGGCGTAATAAAAACTGCTGCCGGATGCGGCGGCTTTTTGCTGGACATAGTGCTCGGGCGTCATGCGGGCGATTGTCGCAGGCAAAAATGGCTTGGCTTCGGTCTGATTCCCACTTCACGGCGCAGCGCGTGGCATTGGCAGGCACGGGAAAGCTGGTTGCTTGGGCGTTAAGATCAAAAACAGACCAAAAACTGGTCAACGACAGGACTTCCCATGCAACGGCGCAACTTTCTAGCCAGCAGCTCCGGCGCAACCGCCTTGGCGCTGGCCGCAGCTTCCGGCTTCACCCCGGCGCGGGCCGCCAACGCGCCCGGCTGGAACCCTGCCGCTTTTGACGCCAAAACGCTGGCCGAAGTCGCCAAGGCGCTGGGTGCCACCCGCGCCCCGGTCGAAAGCCCGGACTTGACGCTGCAAGCGCCCGACATTGCTGAAAACGGCGCGGTGGTGCGCGTCAGCGCCCGCAGTGCGCTAGCGGGCACGACGCAAATCGCCCTGCTGGTCGAAAAAAACCCGGCGGCGCTGGCCGCGCTGTTTGACATTCCCGCTGGCACCGAGGCGCAGGTGGCGACGAATCTCAAGCTGGCCGAATCGTCGCGTGTTTATGTGCTGGCCAAGGTCGGCGATGACTATCTGTATGCCGTGCGGGAAGTCAAGGTGACGCTGGGCGGCTGCGGCGGCGCTTGAACTTTTTCAGGGAAAAAATCATGACAGTGGCAACGCGAATCCGGGCCGAAGCCCAGGGCGACAGGACGACGGTGCGGGTGCTGGTGAGCCACGCGATGGAAAGTGGCCGCCGCAAGGACGACGCGGGTGCCACGGTGCCCGCCTGGTTTATCCAGCATTTCCGGGCCAGTTGCAACGGCCAGACGGTGATGAGCGCTTACTGGAGCACGGCGGTGTCGAAAAACCCGTTTGTGCAGTTCAGCTTCAAAGGCGGCAAGGCGGGCGACACCATCGCCGTGCAGTGGATCGACAACCACGGCGAGCAGCGCACGGATGAAGCGCTGATCACTTAAAGCCCGCCCGCGTTTTTAGACGACGGTTGCTTCGATTTTGTCGGTCAGTTCCAGCCACTTTTCTTCCAGCTTGCCCAAATCGGCTTCAATGACTTTCAGGCGCTTGCTGGTCTGGGCGATTTCGGCGGGTGCTTTGGCGGTGGTCAGCAGGGTTTCCAGATTGCCTTTTTCGCTGTTCAGGCTTTGCAGCTGGCGGTCGATTTTTTCCAGCTCCTTGCGCAGCGGCTTGGCCGCGTCAAGCTGCTGCTGGCGGCGCTGGGCTTCTTCCTTCTTCTCGGCGGCGGTGTTTTTGGCCTCGAAGACGTGGCGGGCGTCGGCAGCTTCGGCGTTGGCGGCTTTCTTGCTGGCGGCGGGCGCGGGGCTGTTGGCTTTTTTCGCTTCTTCGCGCTGGCGCTTGGCTTCGTCCAATAAATAACGCTGGTAGTCGTCCAGATCGCCGTCGAAAGGTTCGACGCCACCACGCGACACCATCCAGAATTCGTCGCAAACCGAGCGCAGCAGGGCGCGGTCGTGGCTGACCAGCATCACGGTGCCTTCAAACTCGTTCAGCGCCATCGCCAGCGCTTCGCGGGTGGCCAGATCCAGGTGATTGGTTGGCTCATCCAGCAGCAGCAGATTCGGGCGCTGCCAGACGATCATGCACAGCACCAAGCGCGCTTTTTCGCCGCCGCTCATGCTGCCCACGGCCTGCTTGACCATGTCGCCGCCGAAGTTGAACTGGCCCAGAAAACTGCGCAAATCCTGCTCGCGGGTCGGCTGGTTGCCCAGCTTGCCAGCGGCGCTGACTTCTTTGACGAGGCGAATCATGTGCTCCAGCGGGTTGTCCGCCGGGCGCAGCACGTCGAGTTCCTGCTGGGCAAAATAGCCGATGTTCAGCCCCTTGCCTTCGGTCATTTCGCCGTCAATCGGCGTCAGGGCGCGGGCGACGGTTTTAACCAGCGTTGATTTGCCTTGTCCATTCGCACCCAGAATGCCGATGCGCTGACCGGCCAGCACGGATTTGCTGACGTTTTGCACGATGACGGTGGGCGGCGTGCCTTCCGGGGCGTCTTGCGGCGCAGGGTAGCCGAAGTAGGCGTTCTGCATCGACAGCATCGGGTTGGGCAGATTGGCCGGTTCCTTGAACTCGAAGGTGAAATCGGCTTCGGCCAGCAGCGGCGCGATTTTCTCCATGCGGTCCAGCGCTTTCACGCGGCTTTGCGCCTGCTTGGCCTTGCTGGCCTTGGCCTTGAAGCGGGCGATGAATTTTTGCAGGTGGGCGATTTTGTCCTGCTGCTTG
>CAIYKK010000677.1 GCA_903926695.1 uncultured Burkholderiales bacterium | reverse complement strand
CTTGCGCTGGCCCTGCGCGCCAGTGAACGCGCCTTTTTCGTGGCCGAAGAGTTCGCTCTCCAGCAGCGACTCGGTCAGCGCCGCGCAGTTGACGCCGACAAACGCTTCGCGCCTGCGCGTGGACAGGCCGTGAATGGCGCGGGCAATCATCTCTTTGCCGGTGCCGCTTTCGCCGCGCAGCAGCACTGTCGTGCGGGCGGGCGCGACTTGATGCACCTGCTCAAACACGTCCTGCATCGGAGCGGACACGCCGACCACATGTTCAATCTGCTTGCCGCCGGGTTTTAAAACCTTGTGCATGCGCCGCACTTCGTCCTGCAGGCTGTCGTGGGCGGCGCTGACGCTGCGGTTGAGCAGCAGCGCCTGACCCATCAGCGTGGCCACCATCTTGAGCAGCAGCAGGTCGTTGGCAAAACCCCGGCTTTCGCCCGGATTGAGGCAGTCCACGGCCAGCACGCCCACGGTGCGCCGGTCAGCGCGAATCGGCGTGACCAGCATGGCCACGCTCACGCCGGGCGACTGGTCGGCGCCGCCGGTGCGGTTTAAAAACAAAGGCTCGGCGCTGACATTGGGCACCATCACCTGAATGCCGTTGGCGTACACCCGGCCAACAATGCCTTCACCCGACTGGAACTGCAGGCGCTGGCGCTCTTCAGGGCTCAAGCCGACCGAGCACAGGCCGCGCAGCCGCCCTTCGGGCTCGCCGAGCACGACAAAAGCGCGGCGCCAGTCAAACGCCTGCAGCAGGTAGTTCAGCGCCTCGCGGAAGGTTTTGCCAACGTCGAGCGACGTTGCCAGCGTTTTACTGACCTCATAGATGGCGTTGAGTTCGCGGCGCGATTCGCTCGCTTGCGTATTGACCATGGGGCACCGCCTTTTTAAATAGTGGAACTGCTGCTTTGACGCCGGTATAAGCGTTTTCCCTAGCAAGAAAGGTGCCTTTAAACGGCACCAATGGCTGGGCCAGAGACTTGGACGCATGCCCTGTTTACGACAAACCAGACAACACTTTAGCGCCCCAATGAGCGGCCCGCCACAAAAACAACAATCAAAGCGCCCAAAGCCGGGTTTTAAGAAAAAAACCGCATGGCACCGAAATTGCGGTGAGTGCCCTGTCTCACCCTCATTTCCAGGAGCCAGCCATGACGGACCTCAGTCGCGACAAAGCCACCGGCCGCGCCGCCCAGCCCGTGTACCTCGACTACGCGGCGACCACCCCGGTGGACCGGCGCGCCGCCAGCAAAATGCTGCCTTACCTGACGGAAATTTACGGCAACCCCGCCAGCCGCTCCCACGCCTACGGCTGGGCCGCCGACGAAGCGGTGGAGCTGGCCCGCGAACAGGTTTGCGCCCTGATCAACGCCGACCCGCGTGAAATCGTCTGGACTTCGGGCGCGACGGAGTCGAACAACCTGGCCATCAAAGGCGCGGCGCACTTCTACAAGAGCAAAGGCAAACACCTCGTCACCGTCGCCACCGAACACAAGGCCGTGCTCGACAGCATGCGCGAGCTGGAGCGCGAGGGCTACGAAGTCACCGTGCTGCCGGTTCTGTCCAGCGGCCTGCTCGACTTGGCGGTGTTTGAAGCGGCACTGCGGCCCGACACCGTGCTGGCCTCGGTGATGTTTGTCAACAATGAAACCGGCGTGATTCAGGACATTACCGCCATCGGTGCCATTTGCCGCGCCAAGGGCGTGATCCTGCACGTCGATGCCGCGCAGGCGGCGGGCAAAGTCGTCATTGATCTGGAAAAACTGCCGATTGATTTGATGTCGCTGTCCGGCCACAAAATTTACGGCCCCAAGGGTGTCGGCGCTCTTTATGTGCGCCGCAAACCGCGCATTCGCATCGACGCGCAAATGCACGGCGGCGGCCACGAGCGCGGCATGCGCTCGGGCACGCTGCCCACACACCAGATCGTCGGCATGGGCGAAGCCTTCTGGCTGGCCCGCGAAAACATGGCCGCCGACAACGCCCGTATTCAAGCGCTGCGCGAACGCCTCTGGGCCGGTTTTAAAAAGCTCGACGCCGTTGTTTTAAATGGCGATGAAGAAAACCGCGCCGTGCAGTACCTCAACTGCAGTTTTAACTACGTTGAAGGCGAGTCGCTGCTCATGGGCATCAAGGGCGTGGCCGTGTCTTCTGGCTCGGCCTGCACCTCGGCGTCGCTCGAACCGAGCTACGTGCTGCGCGCCATGGGCCGCAGTGACGAGCTGGCGCACAGCTCGGTGCGTTTTTCCCTTGGCCGTTTCACCACCGTGGAAGATATTGATTTCACGATTGCGCAGGTCACGCAGGTGGTGACCAAGCTGCGCGCCATGAGCCCGCTGTGGGACATGGTGCAGGCCGGTGTCGATCTGAGCACCATCCAGTGGTCCGCCCACTAACGCCCGGACTAAAAACCCGTTCCTCCATTCACCCCGTTACGGAGAATTTTTATGGCATACAGCGACAAGGTGGTTGACCACTACGAGAACCCGCGCAACGTCGGCGCTTTTGAAGCGGGTGACGACAACGTCGGCACCGGCATGGTGGGCGCGCCCGCCTGCGGCGACGTGATGCGGCTGCAAATCCGCGTCAACGCCCAGGGCGTGATCGAGGACGCCAAATTCAAAACCTACGGCTGCGGCTCGGCCATTGCGTCCAGCTCGCTGGTGACGGAATGGGTGCGCGGACGCACGCTCGACGAAGCGCTGGCGATTAAAAACGCCGACATTGCCGAAGAACTCGCCCTGCCGCCGGTCAAGATTCACTGCTCCATCCTGGCTGAAGACGCCATCAAGGCAGCCGTGGCCGATTTCCGCTCCCGCCATCCCACTGGCGCGGGCACTGTCGTGACCGAGCAGCCCATCTGCGCTTCCGTCGCCCGCTGAGTTTTCCCCGCCACCCGCACCCTAGGAAGGAATTTCAACATGCAAACCGCTTCGACCCCCGTCAGTTCTCCCGTGCCGGGCGTGATGCCCAGCCAGCTCGAATTCACCCCGCAGGCCGCCGCCAAAGTCGCCGACCTGATCGTGGAGGAAGGCAACCCCAATTTGAAACTGCGCCTGTACGTCACCGGCGGCGGCTGCTCGGGTTTTTCCTACGGGTTTGCGTTTGACGACCAGATGGCCGAGGACGACACGCAAATCGTCACCGAAGGCGTCTCGCTGGTGGTTGATGCGATGAGCCTGCAATACGTGCTCGGTGCCCGCGTGGATTTTGAAGACGGCCTCGAAGGCTCGCGCTTTGTGATTCACAACCCCAACGCGCAGTCCACCTGCGGCTGCGGCAGCTCGTTTTCCGTCTAAAGAGGTCACGCCATGAGTGTTTCCCTGACCCCGGCGGCGGCCCGCCATGTTGAAAAATCTCTGGCCAAGCGCGGCGGCGGCATCGGCCTGCGCCTGGCGGTCAAAACCAGCGGCTGCTCGGGCTTTGCCTACACGCTGGAATTTGTGGACAAGCTCAACGAAGACGACCAGTGTTTTGACAGCCACGGCACCAAAGTGATCGTCGATGCACGCAGTTTGGGCATGCTTTCGGGCACCGAGCTGGATTTCGTGCGTGAAGGCCTGAACGAAGGCTTCAAGTTCAACAACCCCAACGCCAAGGCCAATTGCGGCTGCGGCGAGAGCTTCGCGGTCTGAACGCACCGCCAAAGGTCACTCATGGCACTGATGCAAATCGCCGAACCCGGTCAAAGCGCCGCACCGCACCAGCACCGTCTGGCCGCTGGCATTGATTTGGGAACCACCAATTCGCTGATCGCCACCGTGCAAAGCGCCGTCGCCCGTGCCCTCCCGGACGAAAACGGCGCGCTGCTGCTGCCCTCCGTCGTGCGCTATTTACCGGGCGGCGGCATCGAGCTGGGCTTTGAGGCGCAGGAGAACCAGGCCAGCGACCCGCAAAACACCATCGCCTCGGTCAAACGTTTTATGGGCCGCAGCCTGTCGGATTTGAAAGAAGCGGCCAATCTGCCGTACAAATTCACCGACGCGCCCGGCATGGTCGGCATTTCCACCGTCGCGGGCGAACGCTCGCCGGTGCAGGTGTCGGCGGAAATCCTCACCGCCCTGCGCGAGCGCGCTGAAGCCACGCTGGGCGGGCCGCTGGCGGGCGTTGTCATCACCGTGCCCGCTTATTTTGACGACGCGCAGCGCCAGGCCACCAAAGACGCGGCCCGGCTGGCCGGTTTAACCGTCCTGCGCCTGCTGAACGAACCGACCGCCGCCGCCATCGCCTACGGCCTGGACAAGGCGGCTGAAGGCACGTTTGCCATTTACGATTTGGGCGGCGGCACATTTGACATTTCCATCCTCAGCCTGACCAAAGGCGTGTTTGAAGTGCTGTCCACCGGCGGCGACTCCGCCCTGGGCGGCGACGATTTTGACCACGCGATTGCCGACTGGTTTTGCACCCAGCACGGCATTGCCACGCTGGCCGCGCTGGCACCGACACAGCAGCGCAGCCTGCTCGCCGCCGCTCGCAAGGCGAAGGAAACCCTGTCCGACAACGACACCGCGCCGCTCTCGCTGACCCGCGCCGAAGGCGGCGTGATTGAAAGCAGCTTGAGCCGCGCCCAGTTCGCCGAACTCGGCGCGCCGCTGATCGCCAAAACCATGAGCGCCACCAAACGCGCCATGCGCGACGCCAAGCTCGGCATAAACGACATCACCGGCGTCGTGCTGGTCGGCGGCTCGACCCGCATGCCGCTGGCGCGCGACGCCGTGCGCGAGTTTTTTGGCCGCGACCCGCTGGTCGATATTGACCCCGATCAGGTTGTCGCCATCGGTGCGGCGCTGCAGGCCAATGTGCTGGCCGGTAACGGCGCCAGCGGCAGCGAATGGCTGCTGCTCGACGTGTGCCCGCTCTCGCTCGGCATCGAAACGATGGGCGGGCTGGTCGAAAAAATCATTCCGCGCAATTCGACGCTGCCGATTGCCCGAGCGCAGGAATTCACCACCTTCAAAGACGGCCAGACCGCCATGTCGCTGCATGTGCTGCAGGGCGAGCGCGAAACCGTGGCGCATTGCCGCTCGCTGGCGCGTTTTGAGCTGCGCGGCATTCCGCCCGCGATGGCCGGAGCGGTTCACATCCGCGTGAGTTTTCAGATTGACGCGGACGGCCTGCTGTCCGTCACGGCCCGCGAACAGGTCAGCGGCGTGGAAGCGCACATCGAAGTGAAACCGTCTTACGGGCTGGGCGACACCGAAATTTCTGCCATGCTGCAGGACGCCATCGGCGCATCGCAGGAAGACATGCTGCTGCGCGCCCTGCGCGAGGCGCAAGTCGATGCGCGCCGCATGTTAGATGCCACCGAAACGGCCTTGGCCGAAGACGCCTCGCTGCTTTCGCCCGCCGAGATCAAAACCATCCACCACGCGATGTTTATGGTCGGCGACATGCTGGAAACCGACGCGCCGGTGCAGGAGCTGCGCGCCCGCACGACCCAGCTTGGCGCGGCCACCGACGAATTTGCCGCCCGGCGCATGAACGCCTCGATTTTGAAAGCGCTGGCCGGGCGCACGATGGACACACTCGCATGACCACCATTCACCTGCTGCCCCACCCCGACCTGTGCCCCGAGGGGCGCGATCTGGAAGTCAAACGCGGCGCGTCGCTGTGCCAGAGCCTGCTCAATGCAGGCGTGGCCATCGAACACGCCTGCGAAATGGTGGCCGCCTGCGCCACCTGCCACGTCTATGTGCGCCAAGGCGGCGCGTCGCTGGCCGAACCCGACGACGAGGAAAACGACCAGTTAGACAACGCCTGGGGTCTGGATGCCCAGTCGCGCCTGGCCTGCTGCGTCAAGGTGAAAGACACCGATCTGACGATTGAATTTCCGCGCCATACGCGGAATCATGCGCGGGAGCATTGAGGGTTTACTGGGAAGCCAGCACTTCTTGCTTTTCCAGCGAGCTATCGGCGCGCATCACGGTGCGGCGAATGCTGTCCATCGGACAGAGGCTCGAAAGTCGTCTTGCGTGCCCATCGGCCCGCCGTCATCTCACGCACCGATTGCAGCAGTTTGGTGCCAATATCGCGCCCGGTATCGCGGGCTTTGAGCTGTTCATTAGTCATCATGG
>CAIYKK010000676.1 GCA_903926695.1 uncultured Burkholderiales bacterium | reverse complement strand
GTTGATCCATTCGTGGTCTTCGGTGTATTTGATCGGCATAAGGTTCTCCTGAAAAATAAAAAACTCGGTTGAATAAAAGCGGGGCGTGGCAAAAATAACACGCTTTGGCGGGCCTTCGCCGTCTGTCTGCCTGCATCTGGATCACACGCCTGTATGCAGGCGGTGCGAAGTGCTTTGCAGGCGCGGCGTTGGCTGGCGGCTCAGGCTCAGGCGGTTTTGCCCCGGTAGTAGCGCGTTGGCACAAACGGCATGGCCGCGACCTGCATACGCACCGGCTTGCCGCGCACCAGCGCATGAATCACCGTGCCCAGCGCCGCAAATTCAGGCGTCACATAGCCAATTGCCACCGGCTGGTTGATGCTGGGGCCAAGCAGGCCGCTGGTGACTTCGCCAATCGGCGCGCCTTCGACGCTTTGCAAGGCGGTGTGGTCACGCACCGGAATGCGCTCCAGCGCAATCAGGCCGACGCGTTTGCGCGTCAAGCTGGCCGGGTTGTCGAGCTGGGCCAGGATTTTGTCCGCGCCCGGAAAGCCGCCCGCCCGTGCGCCGCCGGTGCGCCGCACTTTTTGCATTGCCCAGTTGAGCGACGCTTCGACGGGCGTGGTGGTGGTGTCGATGTCGTTGCCGTACAGGCACAAACCGGCTTCAAGCCGCAGCGAATTGCGCGCGCCCAGACCGACAGGTTTGACTTCGGGCTGTTCCAAAAGGGCGCGGGCCAGGGTGTCGGCCTGCGCGCTTGGCACGGAGATTTCAAAACCGTCTTCGCCGGTGTAGCCGCTGCGGGTGATAAAACAATCGCAGCCCGCGACGCTGAAACGCCCGCCGGTCATGAAAACCAGTTCGGCGACGCCGGGCGCCAGACGCGCCAGCGCGGTCACGGCCTGCGGGCCTTGCAGCGCCAGCAGCGCCATTTCCGGCATCGGAATAACTTGGCAGCGCTGGCCGATTTTGGCCTGGATGTGCGCCATGTCGCCGACTTTGCACGCGCCGTTGACGATGACGAAGATATCGCCGCCGTTGGCATAGTCGCGGTTGAAAAACATCAAATCGTCGATGATGCCGCCTTCGTCATTGAGCAGCAGGCCGTAGCGCTGCTTGCCGACGGGCAGGTCGATCACATCGACGGGCATCAGGCTTTCAAACGCGGCGGCGGCATCCGGGCCGACCAGGCGCAACTGGCCCATGTGCGACACGTCAAACAATCCGGCGGCGCTGCGCGTGTGCAAATGCTCGGCCATCAGCCCGGCGGGGTATTGCACCGGCATGGAATAACCGGCAAACGGCACCATGCGCGCACCGAGTTCGAGGTGCAGGGCGTTGAGCGGCGTGGTCAGCAAAGGGGCGGTATCGAGGGACATGGCATTTTTCCAAAAGGGGTGTCTGCGCTGCTGCGGCACAAGGCAAGTGATCTAAAGCCGGGAGCGGGCTGGCTATGATACGGGCAAAGGCGTTTGAGCTTGACGCGGCGCGGACACCGAAGGTGTCCTCAATAAAATCCCAAGCATGCAGCGCCTCCAAGCCTTCAAGTTTGAACTCATGCCCAACGGCGCGCAGGCGCGGGACATGCGCCGCTTCGCTGGGGCGCGCCGGTTTGTGTTCAACAAAGCCCTGGATTTGCAACAAAAAACCTATGCGGCTGAAAAGAAACAATTGAGTTTTGCGCAGTTGTGCAAACACCTTGTCGGATGGAAGCAGGAGTTTGCGTGGCTCAAAGAGTCGCCCTCTCAAGCCCTGCAGCAGTCGCTCAAAGATTTGGACAGGGCGTACCAAAACTTCTTTGCCCAACGCGCCGCCTTTCCGAAG
>CAIYKK010000675.1 GCA_903926695.1 uncultured Burkholderiales bacterium | reverse complement strand
GTCGCCGCCAAGTCGGTGGAAGACACGGTGCTGAAGTCGCCGATCAGCGGGCAGATTTCACAACGCTTGGCGCAGCCGGGCGAGCGCGTGGCCGTCGATACGCGGATTGCCGAAGTGGTCGATCTGAGCCGACTTGAACTTGAAGCGAGTCTGGGCGCGCAAGAGTCGCTGGCGGTGCGCATCGGCCAGAGCGCCGCGCTGCAGATTGAAGGCAGCGGCCAGACGATTGCCGCCAAAGTCGTTCGCATCAACCCCAGCGCGCAGGCGGGCAGCCGCAGCGTGCTGGCTTATCTGCAGATTGACAATCCGGCGGGCGCGGCGCTGCCGCTGCGCCAAGGGCTGTTTGCGCAGGGCACGCTGGGCACGTCCGAGGCGACGCTGCTGGCCGTGCCACTGAGCGCCATCCGCACCGACAAGCCCGCGCCCTACGTGCAGGCGGTGGAAAACGGCAAGGTCGTGCATAAAACCGTCACGCCCGGCGTTCGCGGCACGGCGGGCGACGAAACGCTGGTGGCCGTTCAGGGGCTGGCCGAGGGCGCGCTGGTGATTCGCGGCCACATCGGCGCGTTGAGCGAAGGCACGCCGGTGCGTTTCACAGCCTTGAACGCCGCGCCCGGCGCAACCGCCGCGAGCGCCGCGCCTGCGACAGCCGCCGCCGCCTCCAGCCCCGCCGCCAGCGCGCCCCTGAAACCCGCGCCTTAATGGCACGCACTTAACGGCATCAAGGCATCCCGCATGTGGTTCACCCAGGTCAGTCTTAAAAATCCGGTGTTTGCAACGATGGTCATGCTGGCCATCGTCGTGCTGGGACTCTTTTCTTACCAGCGTATGCAGGTCGATCAGTTCCCGAATATCGACTTTCCCATCGTCGTCATCACCGCCGATTACCCCGGCGCATCGCCCGAAATCGTCGAGAGCGAAGTCACCAAAAAAATCGAAGAAGGCGTCAACTCCGTCGCAGGCGTGAACACGCTGACCTCGCGCAGCTTTCAAGGCCAGTCGGTCGTCATCATCGAGTTTCAGTTGTCGATTGACGGGCGCAAAGCCGCCGAAGACGTGCGCGAAAAAATCGCCCTCGTCCGCCCCACGCTGCGCGACGAGGTAAAAGAGCCGCGTGTGATGCGCTTTGACCCGTCCAGCCGGGCGATTTGGTCGGTGGCCGTATTGCCCGCGCCAACGCAGGCTGACGGCGGCCCAGCGCGACCCGGTTCAGCGCCTTCAGGGAACAGCGCCGCAGCCGCACCGGCAACCGCCGCCAGCGCGGGAACTGCCCAACGCAACGACGCCAGCCCCATGTCGGCGATTGAGCTGACCAACTGGGCCGATCAGGTGCTGAAAAAGCGTCTCGAAAACGTGCCCGGTGCCGGTTCCGTCACGCTCGTGGGCAGCACCAAGCGCGAAATCAACATTTATCTGAACCCGCAGGCGATGGAATCGCTGGGCATCAGCGCCGATCAGGTTGTGGCCGCTGTGCGCAATGAAAATCAGGATTTGCCGCTGGGCGCGATCCGCTCGCTGGCGCAGGAGCGCACCGTCAAAATCGACGCCCGCATGAAGCGCCCCGAAGACTTCGGCAACATCATCGTGGTGCGCAAGGGTGGCGCAGCCATCACCGTCAATCAGGTCGCCCGCGTCAGCGACGGCGCGCAAGAAATCGACTCGCTGGCGCTCTACAACGGCCAGCGCACCCTGCTGCTGACGGTGCAAAAAGCCCAGGACGAAAACACGATTTCAGTCGTCAACGGGCTGAATCAGGCCGTGACCGACCTCAAGCCGCTGCTGCCATCCGGGGCGCGGCTGGAGCTGATTACCGACGGCTCGCGCCCCATCCGCGTGGCGGTCGAGAACGTGCGCCGCACCTTGATTGAAGGCGCGCTGCTCACGGTGCTGATTGTGTTTTTGTTCCTCAACTCGTGGCGCTCGACGGTCATCACCGGGCTGACGCTGCCGATTTCCATCATCGGCACATTTTTGTTCATGAACCTGTTTGGCTTCACCATCAACATGATCACGCTGATGGCGCTGTCGCTGTGCGTGGGCCTGCTGATCGACGACGCCATCGTGGTGCGCGAGAACATCGTGCGCCATGTGCAGATGGGCAAGGCGCCTTACCAGGCGTCGCTCGACGGCACGCAGGAAATCGGCCTGGCCGTGCTGGCCACGTCTTTTTCCATCGTCGCGGTGTTCTTGCCGATTGGTTTCATGGGCGGCATCATTGGCAAGTTTTTTCATGAATTCGGCGTCACCATCGTGGCGGCGGTGCTGATTTCGATGTTTGTCAGTTTCACGCTCGACCCGATGCTGTCGAGCCTCTGGCACGACCCGGCGATTGAATCGCACGGCAAGCACCACGCCCCGGTGACTTTCTACGACAAGACGATTGGCCGCGTGACCGGCTGGTTTGACCGGACCACCGAGTCGCTCAGCCATGCCTACCAGGGCATCCTGCGCTGGGCATTGGTCCACAAACTGGCGACGCTGGCGCTGGCCGTGGTGATTTTTGTCACCAGCATTTTCATGGTGCCGCTGCTGGGCAGCGAGTTCGTGC
>CAIYKK010000674.1 GCA_903926695.1 uncultured Burkholderiales bacterium | reverse complement strand
GGCCGTATGCGCAAGCAAGAGCTGATGTTCGCCATCATCAAAAAGCGCGCCAAGACGGGCGAAACCATCATCGCCGACGGCGTGCTGGAAGTGCTGCCCGACGGCTTTGGCTTTTTGCGCGCACCCGATTCGAGCTACACCGCCTCGACCGACGATATCTACATCAGCCCGAGCCAGATCCGCCGTTTTAATTTGCACACCGGCGACATGATCGAAGGCGAAGTGCGCACGCCCAAGGACGGCGAGCGATATTTCGCGCTGAACAAGCTCGACAGCATCAACGACGGCCCGCCTGAAGCGAACAAGCACAAGGTGATGTTTGAAAATCTGACGCCGCTGTTCCCGCGCGAGCAGTTCAAGCTGGAACGCGACATCAAGGCAGAAGAAAACCTGACCAGCCGCATCATCGACATCATCGCGCCCATCGGCAAAGGCCAGCGCGCTCTGTTAGTCGCGCCGCCCAAGTCCGGCAAAACGGTGATGATGCAAAACATCGCCCACGCCATCACCGCCAATTACCCCGACATCGTGATGATGGTGCTGCTGGTCGATGAGCGCCCGGAAGAAGTGACCGAAATGCAGCGCAATGTGCGCGGCGAAGTGATTTCATCGACGTTTGACGAACCCGCCGCCCGCCACGTCCATGTGGCCGAAATGGTGATCGAGCGCGCCAAGCGCCTGGTCGAACTCGGCAAGGACGTGGTGATTTTGCTGGACTCCATCACCCGGCTGGCCCGCGCTTACAACAACGTGCTGCCCTCGTCCGGCAAGGTGCTGACCGGCGGCGTTGATGCCAACGCGCTGCAGCGCCCGAAGCGCTTCTTCGGCGCGGCGCGCAAGATCGAAGAAGGCGGCTCGCTGACCATCATCGGCACTGCGCTGATCGACACCGGCAGCCGCATGGACGAGGTGATCTTTGAAGAATTCAAGGGCACCGGCAACTGCGAAATTCACCTGGACCGCCGCCTGTATGAAAAGCGCGTGTTCCCGGCCATCAACCTCAACCGCAGCGGCACGCGCAAGGAAGAGTTGCTCTTGGCACCGGAAATCCTGCAAAAGTCGCGCATCCTGCGCCAGTTCATGTACAACATGGACGAGATCGAGTCGATGGAGCTGATGCTGAAAAACATGAAGGCCACCAAGAACAACCACGAGTTCTTCGACATGATGCGCCGGGGCGGCTAAAAATGCGATAATCGCGGGCTTCTCAAAATTTCGCTCAAGCTGTGTTTGGGCGTGGATTGAAACATGGAAAGTGCTCGGAACGGTTCCGGGTGGCTCCCAAAACGATGAAAAAGGAAAGAGAATCATGAAAGCAGGCATTCACCCGAACTACCGCGAAGTTTGTTTTATGGACTTGTCCAACAACTTCAAGTTCGTCACCCGCTCGTGCGTGAACACCAAAGAAATGGTGAAGATGGAAGACGGCCGCGAATTGCCGTTGTACAAGCTGGACACCTCCAGCGAATCGCATCCGTTCTACACGGGCACGCAAAAATCCGTGGACAACATGGGTGGCCGCGTTGAGCGCTTCCGCAACCGTTTCGGCAAGACCGCCGCCAAGACCGCTGAGCCTGAAGCCGCCGCTGTTGCTGCCGAATAAGCTGCGAAAAACTCTTTCGCCAGTTGAAAAAAGCAGCCTGAAATTCAGGCTGCTTTTTTTTGGCAAAAATTCTGCGGACTCCTTGGCTAAATGCGCCTTTAGTCTCCCGCCTTTTCTTTTCTGAGGGTTGCAACGCCTTGAAAAAGCCCTCTCCCGCCATCATTGCCCAGTCCGCCGTGCGTCGCCTGCCGCGCTGGGCGCTGCTGCTGTTTTGCGTGGCCTATGTGCTGCCCGGCTTCGTCGGGCGCGGCCCGTGGAAAAACGAAGATATCGCCGCCTTTGGCGTGATGCGCGAGCTGACCTCCGCCGCCGCGCACTGGCTGCAGCCGCAGCTGCTCGGTCAGGTCACCGGTTTTGACGCACTGATGCCGTACTGGCTGGGCGCCATTGCGATCAAGCTGTTTACTTTTCTCGACCCGGCTCTGGCCGTGCGCCTGCCTTTTGTGCTGCTGCTGGCGCTGACGTTGCTGGCCACCTGGTATGGCACTTATTATTTGGCGCGCAGCCCGCAGGCCCAGCCGGTGGCGTTTGCCTTTGGCGGCGAAGCGCATCCGGTGGACTACGCCCGCGCCATCGCCGATGCCGGTCTGCTGGCGCTGATTGCCAGTCTGGGACTGGCGCAGTTTTCCCACGAAACCACGCCCGCCCTGGCCCAGCTGGGTTTTACGGCCCTGACGTTTTATGCGCTGGCGGCCAGCCCGTACCGCCGGGCGACGCAGATTTTCGGCCCGGCGCTGGGTTTACTGACCGGGCTGGCCGGGCTGGCCCTGAGCGGCGCGCCGACGTTGACCTTTTTGTTTGGTGTCGGCGGCGCGCTGGTCGAGGCCAGCCATCTGCGCTGGGGCATAGCGCACGAGGATGCCGCAGGTCGCCAGCGCGCCCGGCAATGGCTGGCGCTGATTGCCGTCGCCACAGTGCTGGTGGCGGCGTTAAGTTCCGGGCTGGACCTGTGGCGCTGGCGCATTGAGCTTCCGGGCGCTGGCCAAGATTCGCTCTGGACAGACCTGCGCAGTCTGGGGCGGCTGCTGCTGTGGTTCACCTGGCCCGCGTGGCCGCTGGCGCTGTGGACGCTGTGGCGCTGGCGCCGCCAGCTCAGCAGCCGCCACGTCGCCCTGCCGCTGTGGTTTGCCAGCATGGCCGTGCTGTCGTGCCTGAGCACCAGCGCGTCTGACCGCAGCCTGCTGCTGAGCCTGCCGCCGCTGGCCGCGCTGGCCGCTTTTGCGCTGCCCACGCTCAAGCGCAGTGTGGCTTCGCTGATCGACTGGTTCACGCTGCTGTTTTTCACCGGCTGCGCGCTGGTCATCTGGGTGATCTGGATTGCCATGCAGACCGGCGTGCCGCGCCAGCCAGCGGCCAACGTCGCCAGACTGGCACCCGGCTTTGAGCCGAGCTTTTCGGGAATCGCTTTTGTCGCCGCTGTGGCCGCTACGCTGGCCTGGATCTGGCTGGTCAGATGGCGCACCAGCGCCCAGCGCGCCGCGATCTGGAAATCGCTGGTGCTGCCTGCCGGCGGCGCAACGCTGTGCTGGCTGCTTTTGATGACGCTGTGGCTGCCGCTGCTGGACTACGCCCGCAGCCTGGGGCCGCTGTCGCGTCAGGTGGCCAGTCTGGTCGATCAAAAAAGCTGCGTTGAAATCTACGGCGTCGGCAGCGCGCAGGCTGCCGCCCTGCAATACCACGGCCAGCTCGAACTGCGCCAGGCGGGCGCGCAGGCCAACTGCCCTTATCTCGTTGTGGATGTGAAGGCCCAGCCCAGCCTGGGCAGCGCCGTGAACCTACCCGACTGGGCGTTCAAAGCCACGGTGCGCAAACCCACCGACAAGACTGAAAACATGCTGGTATTCCAGCGCGTAAATATCAGCAGCCCAGACCAGCCTGAAGGAAGTTGAGCCATTGAAAGAGGGAGAGGCGCGATAATACGTTGATTACGGTTCATCCATCCACCTAAAAAGTTTGACAGACTACACAATGGCCAAAGGTTACCGAATCACAGCGTCCACAGGCATCCATAAAGGTGACCGGGACTATCAGCAAGATCAGGTCAGCCTGTTGAGTCATTCACGCTATCCGGGCTGCATCCTGGGAATTGTGGCCGACGGCATGGGCGGCCGCAGCGGCGGACGCAAAGCGTCCGACCAGGCGATGCTGACAGCCAAACAGCTTTTTGAGCGCTATTCCCCAGCCACAGATGACGCGCCCTCCATGCTCAAGCAGCTCATTGAAGAGGCTCACCTCGTCATCAGGCTCACCGCGATTTCTTCTGAGCAGGAGCCGCACAGCACCTTGGCGGCGTTTTTGATCAATCCGGGCGGCGAATGCTACTGGGTGCATACCGGCGACTCCCGCATCTACCATTACCACGGCAGCAAGCTGGTTCACCGCACGCTGGACCATTCTTATGTGCAAATCCTGGTGGACCGAGGCGAGTTGACCGAGGAGCAGGCCAATGTCCACCCCAAATCCAATATCTTGATTGGCTGCCTGGGAACCGAAGAAGCGCCACCCATCAGGCAGCATTTCATTGCCCAACTGCAGCCCAATGATGTCCTGCTGGCGTGCAGCGATGGCGTCTGGCACTACTTCAGTTCGGCGGAAATTGGCTCCGCCGTGTCCATGCTGTCACCGCGTGAAGCAACGGAATTTTTGATCCAGAAAGCCAGGTCACGCGCACGGGGCGGCGGCGACAATTTGTCGCTGGTCATCGTCAAGCTCGAAGCGCTGACTTAACCGTTCTTATTGAGACAGAGCGGGTAAGGGTAAAGATTTGCCGGGCGTCTTGCCGCGCTTGAGTTGATCGGCTTCGTGCTCGGCCTGCCGCTCTTGAGCCTCTTTTTGCCGCGCCTGGAATTTTTTCGCATTTTCAGCATCAGTCGCCTGCCGGTCGGCTCTGGCCTGGACTTTCTTTTGCTCATCCCGCAGTTTTTGCGCATAGGCACTGCGGGCAGCGTCTTCACTGGACGAAACCGAAGCGGGTTCTTTTTGCTGGCCCTTACCGGTTTTCAGACGTGACCGGTAATCTTCAGCCGCCTTGGCCCGGCGCTGGGCGGCTTCCTTCAGCTTTTCGGGAGAAGATTTCTCCCGTGTTTTGCGGATTTGCTCTTCGCCCCGGCGTTTTCGCTCTTCATCGTTAAGCAAAATTTCCTGCCGCCGCAGCTCGGCCATAGCTTGCCGACGCCTGGCACTGATCTTGTCCAGACAGCTATTAACGGCGAATTTTTCGTAACAAACGGCATCTTCGGCGGCAAAGCCCGCTTCCAGCCGGGTGCGCTCGGCGCTGATTCGGGCGCGCTGCGCGACCATGCTGTCCTGCGGCGGCCCTTCGGTTGCCACAGTCTGCGCATCCGCCAGCCCGGCCAAAGCCGCCAGCAGTAATCCAGCCATGAACAGCTTCATGTCAGGCTGGTATCGACGGTTCTGTGCTCCAGAGACAGAAATTCCATCGACTGCATTTCATTGAGCCGGGAAACGGTTCGGGGAAATTCATGCACCATAGGCCCTTCAGTGTACAAACCTTCGGGAGACACTGCCGCCGACATGATCAACTTGACCCGCCGGTCATACAGGACATCGACCAGCCAGGTGAAACGCCGCGCTTCGGAGGCCATCCTGACGGGCATGTGCGGCACATCACTGAGCAGGACAGTGTGAAACTGCGTGGCAATTTCCAAATAGTCATTTTGCGAACGCGGCCCGCAGCACAAGGCCTTGAAATCGAACCACACCACGCCGCCCGCCTTGCGCCGTGCCTGAATCTGGCGCGATTCAATCTGCAGCAGCGGGTCTTCATCGTGCGAGGCGGCGAGACGGTTGAATGTTTCCGTCATTTCGGCATCGGCCTGCGGCCCCAGCGGCGTGTGATACAGCCGGGCCTGCTCCAGCGTGCGCCGCCGATAGTCCGTGCCATTGTCCACATTCAGGACTTCAAGATGAGCCTTGAGCAACGCAATGGCAGGCAAAATACGGTCCCGGTGCAGGCCATTCGGATACAGCCCATCGGGGTGGAAGTTGGACGTGGTGACAAAACCCACGCCGTTTTCAAACAGGGCCACCAGCAGCCGGTGCAAAATCATTGCATCGGTGATGTCGGCGACGTGAAATTCATCAAAGCAGATCAGCCGGTAGCGCTTGGCGATGCGTTTGCCCAATTCGTCCAGCGGATTGGCCCGGCCCTGTAGATCGAGCAACTCTCGATGCACTTCACGCATGAATTCATGAAAATGCAGCCGAACTTTGCGCTTGAGCGGCACGGCGTTAAAAAAACAGTCCATCAAAAAGCTTTTGCCGCGCCCAACGCCCCCGAACATGTACACGCCTCGGGGAATTGAAGGACGATTGATCAGCTTTTTGAGGGCATTGGAGCGCTTGCCCTTGTACACCGCCCACCCAGCTGCGCAGCGCTCCAGCGCATCAATCGCACGCAATTGCGCCGGGTCGCTGACGTAGCCGCGCGTAGTGAGTTCAGCTTCGTAGGCTGCGTGTACAGGGTTTTTCACTGAATAAGTCTTCTAAAAAATCAGAAGTTCAGTGTGCGCTTGTCCACGGCCAGAGCGGCCTCTTTTGTGGCCTCGCTGAGCGACGGATGGGCGTGGCAGATGCGGGCAATGTCTTCGCTGCTGGCGCGGAATTCCATCGCCACGACGCATTCGGCGATCAGCTCGCTGGCCATTGGGCCGACGATGTGAACACCGAGGATTTCGTCAGTCGCGGCGTCAGCCAGCATCTTCACCATGCCGGTGGTGTCGCCCAGCGCGCGCGCACGGCCATTGGCCATGAACGGGAACACGCCGGATTTGTACGCACGGCCTTCGGCCTTGAGCTGCTCTTCGGTCTGACCGACCCAAGCGATTTCAGGGCTGGTGTAGATCACCCAGGGAATCGTGTTGAAGTTGACATGACCATGCTGACCAGCAATGCGCTCGGCCACGGCAACGCCCTCTTCTTCCGCCTTGTGCGCCAGCATCGGGCCGCGCACCACGTCACCGACCGCCCAGACGCCGGGCAGATTCGTCTTGCACTCGCCATCGACCACAATCGCGCCGCGCTCGTCCAGGCTCAGGCCGACAGCTTCGGTGTTCAGGCCGATGGTGTTGGCGGTGCGGCCGATGGAGATGATCAGCTTGTCCACGTTCAGCGTCAGGGCTTCGCCCTTGGCCGTGACATAGGCGATGGACACGCCTTTTTTGCCCGTCTTGATCTCGCCGACTTTCACGCCCAGCTCGATTTTCAGACCCTGCTTGGTCAGGGCTTTGTGGACTTCCTTGGCGATTTGCTGATCGACGACGCCCAGGAAAGTCGGCAGACCTTCCAGAATCGTGACATCCGCGCCCAGACGACGCCAGACGGAGCCCATTTCCAGACCAATCACGCCCGAGCCAATCACACCGAGCTTTTTCGGCACCGCGCCGATGCGCAGCGCGCCGTCGTTGGACAGCACGTTGACTTCATCAAACGGCGTTCCGGGCAGGGGACGGGCATTCGAGCCGGTGGCCACAATGATCTGCTTGCCGGAGATGATTTCTTCGGCAGCGCCAGCGACCTTGATTTCGTAGCCGCCGTCTTTGGCCGCCACAAAAGAGCCACGGCCGTGGAAGAAAGTGACCTTGTTCTTTTTGAACAGATAGACGATGCCGTCGTTGTTCTGCTTGACGATGGTGTCCTTGCGGCTGACCATCGTGGGCACGTCGATCTTCAGGTCGGCCAGCGTGATGCCGTGGTCGCCGAAGTGGTGAGCGGCCTGCTCGTAGTGTTCGGACGACTGCAGCAACGCCTTGGAAGGAATGCAGCCGATGTTGGTGCAGGTGCCGCCCAGAGCGGGGCCACCCTTGGCGTTTTTCCACTCGTCGATACAGGCCACGCTGAAACCGAGCTGGGCTGCGCGAATGGCCGCGATATAGCCGCCAGGACCGCCACCGATGACGATCACGTCAAATTGTTTGGACATTTATTGTTTTCCAGTGCATGAAAAGCAGGGCCGACAGCGCGTCGGCTGCGGCCCTGCGTCAAGAGAAGTTTTTAGATATCGAACAGCAGGCGAGCTGGGTCTTCCAGCGCATCCTTCATGGCCACCAGACCGAGGACAGCGTCGCGTCCGTCGATGATGCGGTGGTCATAGCTCATGGCCAGGTAGTTCATCGGACGGATCACGATCTGACCGTTTTCAACCACGGCGCGGTCTTTGGTCGCATGCACGCCCAGAATCGCCGATTGTGGTGGGTTGATGATAGGCGTGGACAGCATGGAGCCGAAGGTGCCGCCGTTGGAGATGGAGAAGGTGCCGCCGGTCATTTCTTCAAGGCTCAGCTTGCCGTCTTTGGCTTTTTGGCCGAATTCAGCAATTTTCTTCTCGATTTCAGCGAAGCTCATCTGGTCAGCGTTGCGCAGAATTGGCACCACCAAGCCGCGTGGCGAACCGACGGCAATACCGATGTCGAAGTAGCCGTGATAGACGATGTCGTTGCCGTCCACGGAAGCGTTCAGCACCGGGAATTTCTTCAGCGCGTGAACCGCAGCCTTGACGAAAAAGCTCATGAAGCCGATCTTGACGCCGTGTTCCTTGCTGAAAGCGTCCTGGAACTTCTTGCGCATGTCCATCACCGGCGCCATGTTGACTTCGTTGAAAGTCGTCAAGATCGCGTTGGTCGATTGCGACTGCAGCAGGCGCTCGGCAACGCGGGCGCGCAGGCGGGTCATGGGGACGCGCTGCTCGGGGCGCTCGCCCAGATCAGCAACTTTGACAGGCGCGGCAACCTTGGCCAGCGGTGCGGCGACTGGTGCGGCAGCGACTGGCTTGGCAGCCACGGCGCCCAGAACGTCGCCCTTGGTCACGCGGCCATCTTTACCAGTGCCAGCCACAGAGCCAGCAGCGAGGTTGTTGTCAGCCAGCAGCTTGGCCGCTGCGGGCATGGGCACGCCAGCCATCGAGGTGCTTGCGGCAGGCGCAGCAGCGGGGGCCGGTGCAGCAGCAGGCGCAGCGGCGACAGGCGCGGCAGCGACAGGCGCGGCAGCGCCAGCCTTGGCTTCGGTGTCGATACGGGCAATAACCTGGTCAGAGCCGACCGTGCCGCCATCGGCGACAAGCAGCTCAACCAGCACGCCAGCCGACGGTGCTGGCACTTCCAGAACCACCTTGTCGGTTTCGATGTCGATCAGGATTTCGTCCACGGCAACAGCGTCGCCGACCTTCTTTTTCCACTGCAGCATGGTGGCTTCAGCCACGGATTCGGACAACTGGGGAACTTTAACTTCTACGATAGCCATTTGATTCTTTCGTGTGTTTTTTGTGTTTTCAGGAGGCAGTCTCAACCTTATTTGGTCAGGACAAAACCCTTGATCTTGGTGAACGCGCCATCGACCAGCGCTTTTTGCTGCTCTTGGTGCAGGTGCGAGTAACCCACTGCAGGCGAAGCCGAAGCGGCGCGGCCGGAGTAGCCCAGTTTTTGGCCTTCAAGCATGTTCTCGTGGATGTAGTGCTGCACGAAGAACCAGGCGCCCTGATTTTGCGGCTCGTCCTGGCACCACACGATATCGGTGGCGTTCGGATACTTTTTCAGTTCAGCCGCAAAAACCTTGTGCGGGAACGGATAGAGCTGCTCGACGCGCAGGATGGCGGCGTCTTCGATGCCTTTTTCCTGGCGCTTTTTAACCAGATCGTAATAAACCTTGCCCGAGCAGACGATGACCCGCTTGACCTTGTCGGCCTTCTTGATCACTTCTTCCTTGTTCTCAGGAATCACGGTCTGGAAGACGCCTTTGGTGAACTCGGACAGCGGCGAAGTCGCATCCTTGTTGCGCAGCAGCGACTTGGGCGTGAAGATGATCAGTGGCTTGCGCAGGTTGCGCACGATC
>CAIYKK010000673.1 GCA_903926695.1 uncultured Burkholderiales bacterium | reverse complement strand
TCTTGCTGCGCCAGGCGGGCCAGGCGGCGTTGGCGGCGGCAATGGCTTTTTCGGCATCGTCGGCGTTCAGGTTGGCCACGTCGGCGAGTTTTTGGCCGTTGGATGGGTCGGTGACCTCAAAGCGGCTGGCACCGGGCAGCCATTGGCCGTTGATCAGGGCGTCGGTTTTGAGCAGGCTGGGGTCTTTGAGCAGAGCCAGGGGGCCGGGTAGATGTTGCATGGAGGAACTCATGAGGTTGGTTGTTCGAGAGTGTGCCGGGTTTCACTGGCATTAAGACCCGGCTCGGGGCAGAAGGTGCGCGATGACATCGCCGGGAAAGTAAGAGACGGAAACAGGCTTGCCAGGCAATCACGCGGCTGCGTCAAAGCAGGCGGCCATGATGGCCAGCCCTTCGTCGAGCAGCGCGTCGCTGGCGGTCAGTGGCACCAGGATGCGAATCACGTTGCCGTCAGTGCCGCAGGTTAGCAAAATCAGCCCGCGTGCGCTGGCTTCGGCGGCAATGCGCTTGGACAGGTCGGCGTCGGGCTGCTTCACGTCGCCGTTTTTGAACAGCTCCAGCGCCACCATCGCGCCCATGCCGCGCACGTCGCCGATGCAGGCGTGGCGTGCGGCGATGGCCTTGAGGCCAGCCGTCAGGCGCTGGCCCACGTCAATGCTGCGCTGGAGCAGGTTTTCCTTGTCAAACACATCGAGCACGGCGAGCGCAGCGGCGCAGGCAATCGGGCTGCCTGCATAGGTGCCGCCCAGACCGCCGGGCGCGGCCGCGTCCATCACCTCGGCGCGGCCGACGACGGCGGAAATCGGGAAACCGCCCGCCATCGACTTGGCCATCGTGATCAGATCAGGCGCGACGCCGCTTTGCTCGACGGCAAACCAGGTGCCGGTGCGGCCCGCGCCGGTCTGCACCTCGTCGCAAATCATCAGGATGCCTTGCGCGTCGCACAGGGCGCGCAGGCGCTGCAGCAGTTCGGGCGGCGCCACATGAAAGCCGCCTTCGCCCTGAATCGGCTCGATGATGATGGCGGCCACGCGGCTGGCTTCGATGTCGTTCTTGAAAATCGTCTCGATGGAGGCGATGGCGTCATTCACGCTCACGCCCTGCAGCGCGTTCGGGAAGGTGGCGTGAAACACCTCGGCCGGGAAGGGGCCAAAGCCCGCTTTGTACGGCACGACCTTGCCGGTCATCGCCAGCGTCATCAGCGTGCGGCCGTGGTAGCCGCCGCTAAAGCAGATCACGCCCGAGCGGCCAGTGGCGCAGCGGGCAATCTTGATGGCGTTTTCCACCGCTTCGGAGCCGGTGGTCAGGAACAGCGTTTTTTTGGCAAAGTCCCCGGGCGCCTTGGCGTTGATGCGCTCGGCCAGTTCCACATAGGGCTCGTAGGGCAGCACCTGAAAGCAGGTGTGGGTGTATTTGTCGAGCTGGTCTTTCACCGCCTTAATCACCGCCGGGTGGCAGTGGCCGGTGTTGAGCACGGCAATGCCGCCGGCAAAGTCGATAAAGCGCCGGCCTTCGACATCCCAGATTTCGGCGTTCTCGCCTTTGGCAATGAAAATAGGATGGCTGTGGCCGACGCCGCGTGGAATGGCGGCTTGGCGGCGGGCGAACAAAGCGGCGTTGGTCAGATGAGGTTCACGGTGCATGAGGGCTCCTTGAGCAGGTAGTGGGCGAATAGGATATTTTGCTGCGTTTCAATGGTGCCTGGGCCGATGATGAGGCCTTGCTGCGTTTTCTCGTCACCCTCAAAGCGGCCTAAAATCAGCGCTTTGCCAGCGTTGGCAGCGCTCCGCTGCCGCCCCCGCCGCTCCTTGCCATTTCATCAGAGTTAATCCACCCATGAGTACACCGACTTTCACCGTTGCCGACATCCGCAAGACGTTTTTGGACTTCTTTGCTTCCAAGGGTCACACCGTCGTGCCAACCAGCTCGCTGGTGCCCGGCAACGACCCGACGCTGATGTTCACCAACTCCGGCATGGTCCAGTTCAAGGACGTGTTTCTGGGCGCGGACAAGCGTCCCTACGTGCGCGCCACCTCGGTGCAAGCGTGCCTGCGCGCAGGCGGCAAGCACAACGATCTGGAAAACGTCGGCTACACGGCGCGCCACCACACCTTCTTTGAAATGCTGGGCAACTGGAGCTTTGGCGACTACTTCAAGCGCGAGTCGCTGAAATGGGCCTGGGAGCTGCTGACCGAAGTGTATAAACTGCCCGCCGAGCGCCTGCTGGTGACGGTCTATGCCGAAGACGACGAAGCCTACGACATCTGGACCAAGGAAATCGGCCTCGCTCCCGAGCGCGTGATCCGCATCGGCGATAACAAGGGCGGGCGTTATAAATCGGACAACTTCTGGATGATGGCCGACACCGGCCCGTGCGGCCCGTGCTCGGAAATCTTTTTTGACCACGGCGAGCACATTCCCGGTGGCCCGCCCGGCAGCCCGGATGAAGACGGCGACCGCTTCATCGAAATCTGGAACAACGTGTTCATGCAGTTCAACATGGACGAGACCGGCGCGGTCACGCCGCTGCCCGCGCCCTGCGTCGATACCGGCATGGGGCTGGAGCGCCTGGCCGCCATCCTGCAGCACGTTCACAGCAACTACGAAATCGACATTTTTGACGCGCTGATCAAGGCCGCTTCGCGTGAGACCAGCTGCACCGACTTGGGCCACAAGTCGCTGCGTGTGATCGCTGACCACATCCGCGCCACGTCCTTTTTAGTCAGCGACGGCGTGAACCCGTCGAATGAAGGGCGCGGTTATGTGCAGCGCCGCATCATCCGCCGGGCGATTCGCCACGGCTATTTGCTGGGCAAAAAAACGCCGTTCTTCCACAAGCTGGTGGCTGATTTGGTGGCGCTGATGGGCGAGGCGTATCCGCGTTTGGCCGCCGATGCTACGCGCATCACCGAGGTGCTGAAAGCCGAAGAAGAGCGGTTTTTTCAAACACTTGAGCAGGGGATGAGTCAGGTGTCAGAGATAGTGAATCATCCTTATATCTTCGCAGCGGCTAATTTTTATAAAGCAAACTATCTGTCACCAGAGTGGGAGTTAATTCCCTCTTTCACTCTGACTGAAACGAGGAAAACTTTGGCGTTTGGCCGTTCAGTAGAACTGAAACAGGAGATTCAGAGTCTCGAATTCAATGAATCCGAAGGTAATGTACTCATATGGCCAGAGCACCAAAACAAAGTGGACGTGCAAAAGTCAACGCTGGAAAGCTTTAGAATTTTTGATGGCTATAAAGCTTTTGTGCTTCACGATACATATGGATTCCCTCTGGATTTAACGCAGGATATTTGCCGTGAGCATGGCATGACGGTGGACATTGAGGGTTTTGCCGCTGCGATGAATAAGCAAAAAGCCCAGGCCCGCGCCGCTGGCAAGTTCAAAATGGACCGCGCCCTTGACTACATCGGCGCGAGCAACGCCTTCACCGGCTACGAGCATTTGCAGGAAACGTCCAAAATCGTCGCGCTCTACGCCGATGGCGTGTCGGTGGCGACGCTCAAGGCCGGTCAAAACGGCGTCGTCGTGCTCGACACCACGCCGTTCTACGCCGAAAGCGGCGGCCAGGCGGGCGACGAGGGCGAGCTGATCAGCGGCTCGGCCAAATTTGCCGTCAGCGACACGCTGAAAATCAAGGCTGACGTGTACGGCCACCACGGCCAACTGGCCGAAGGCACGCTGGCCGTGGGCGACCACGTCAACGCCCAAGTCAACGCCACCGTGCGCGCCGCCACCGTGCGTAACCACAGCGCCACCCATTTGATGCACAAAGCCCTGCGCGAAGTGCTGGGCGCGCACGTCCAGCAAAAAGGCAGCCTGGTCAACGCCGAACGCACCCGCTTTGACTTCGCGCACAACGCGCCGATGAGCGACGCACAAATCCGCGAAGTCGAAGCCCGCGTCAACGCCGAAATCCTGGCCAACGCCGCCGCGCGAGCCCGCGTGATGGACATCGAATCGGCACAGAAAACCGGCGCGATGATGCTGTTCGGCGAAAAATACGGCGAAACCGTGCGCGTGCTCGACATCGGCTCCAGCCGCGAGCTGTGCGGCGGCGTCCACGTCAAGGCGACCGGCGACCTTGGCCTGTTCAAGATCGTGGCCGAAAGCGGCGTGGCCTCGGGCGTGCGCCGCGTTGAAGCCGTGACCGGCCAGAATGCGCTGGTCTATTTGCAGTCGCTGGAAAGCACGGTGCAGGCCGCTGCCAGCAGCCTGAAAGCCAGCCCGTCCGAGTTGCAAGGCCGCATCGGCCAGGTGCTCGATCAGGTCAAGGCGCTGGAAAAAGAAGTGGCCGCGCTCAAGGGCAAGCTGGCTTCGTCGCAAGGCGATGAGTTGATGCTGCAGGCGGTTGAAATCAACGGCATCAAGGTGCTGGCCGCCCGACTCGAAGGCGCGGACGCCAAGACGCTGCGCGAGACGATGGATAAGCTCAAGGACAAGCTGAAAACGGCGGTCATCGTTCTGGCCGCCGTCGAG
>CAIYKK010000672.1 GCA_903926695.1 uncultured Burkholderiales bacterium | reverse complement strand
TGCCCACCCCGCCCAGCCGGATCGGGTCCGGCGAGGTCTCGTCCACGTGATCCACGAACTGATGCCCCCCTGCCGGCTTGGCGCCCTCGCCCGCCGCGACGATCGTGAACCGCTTGCCCACCCGGCTGCGCTCGACGCACCTGGCCACCACGTGCTCCAGGCCAAACGGGATCTCGGGGATCAGAATGATGTCCGCCCCGCCGGCCACGCCCGCGTGCAGCGCCAGCCAGCCGGCGTAACAGCCGCAGCGCTTGAGCGCCGGAACAACAGAGCACCCGAAAGAATCTGGTGGCTTGACAGGCGGCCCGGCGGCCAAGCACCGCCTCAAACCAGCCCGTTGGGCAAAGACGCCGTGTAAGCCAGAAACCCCCGCGCCCGCAATTCACACGCCGGGCACTGGCCGCAGCCGTAGCCCCAGGCGTGGCGGTGTTCGCGGTCGCCGAGGTAACAGGTGTGCGTGTGCTCGACGATCAAATCAACCAGCGCCCTGCCGCCCAGCGTGTGCGCCAGCGCCCAGGTGTCGGACTTGTCGATCCACATCAGCGGGGTTTCGATCAAAAAGCGCTTGTCCATGCCCAGCGACAGCGCCAATTGCATGGCTTTCATGGTGTCGTCGCGGCAGTCCGGGTAGCCGGAAAAGTCGGTTTCGCACACGCCGGTGACGAGCACCTGTAAATCGCGCCGGTACGCCAGCGCGGCGGCCAGCGTCAAAAACAGCAGATTGCGCCCCGGCACAAAGGTGTTGGGCAGCCCGGAGCTTTCCATCTTGAACGCCACGTCGCGGGTCAATGAGCAGTCGCTGACTTGGCCCAGCACGGCCAGATCAAGCAAATGGTCTTCGCCCAGCTTGTGTACCCAGTGCGGAAACTGCGTTTTGATTTCGCGCAGCACGTTCAGGCGGGCGTCCAGCTCGACCTTGTGGCGCTGGCCGTAATCAAAAGCGACGGTTTCGACGCGCTGGTATTTGGAAAGCGCCTGCGCCAGGCAGGTGGTGGAATCCTGACCGCCAGAAAAAAGAACAAGTGCCGAGGTGTGCATGACAAATTGGAAAAAGGAAACTTAAGGCTGCCAATACTACACAATGCCACAGCCCACGCCGCCCGGCCATTTTGCCGTTTTCCCCTTCATTTTTCGCCAGCCCGCCATGCCCTTGACCTTTGAACTGATCGCGCAAGCCGCCCTTGAACTCACCGCCCGACGCATCAGCGCCCGCCAAGGCCCGCGCCTGCCCGAAATCTGCCGCCCGGCGGATGTGGAAGACGGCTGGCAGATTCAGCAGGAAGTCAGCCGCCGCCTGGCGCTGCCGGTGGGCGGCTGGAAAACCGCCCTGCCCAGCCCCGGCAAACTGGTTGCCGCGCCGATTTATGCGGCCAATATTCGCCGGGATCTGGCGTGTGCCGTGCCCGCCGGGCCAGCCGGACCAGCCGCCGACAGCGCTCAAGCCGAGCCAGAACTGGCTTTTGTGCTGGCCCGCGATCTGCCGACCCGCGCCGAACCCTACACCGAGGCCGAAGTCGATGCCGCCGTCGGTTCCGTCCACGCCGCGCTGGAAATCTGCGCCAGCCGCTATCTCGATCACGCCGGGCTGGCTTTTGCCGACATGCTGGCCGACGGGCTGGTCAACAGCGGTCTATGGCTTGGCCCCGCGCTGGCCGCGCCCGAAGCGGCGGCGTTTGAACTGGCTTGGCAAATTGAAAACGAGCCAGTGCAAACCAGCGCCGCCCGCCACCCGGACGGCCACCCGCGTGCGCCGCTGTACTGGCTGGTCAATTTCCTGCGCGGGCGCGGCATCGGATTGCAGGCCGGGCAGGCGGTCATCACCGGCTCGTATGCGGGTGTGCTGGCGCTGCCGCTGGGGCGGCGCGTGACGCTGGACTATGGGCCAATGGCCCGGTTTGAAGTGACCTTCAGCGCCTGAGCGCCGTCAGGTTCGGGTGCCCGCCACCAGCCGGTAGGCGAACAGCAGCACGATGGCGCCCAGCACCGCCGCAATGAACCCTGCCGATTCACCCAGCTGGTAAAAGCCCAGAGAGCGGCCCATGTAAGTCGCCAGCACCGAGCCCGCAACGCCGATCAGGGCCGTGATGATGAAACCGCCGGGGTCGCGCCCCGGCATCAGGAATTTGGCAACCACGCCAATGATCAGCCCGATGATGATGGTCCAGATAATGCCCATAATGCTGCTCTTTCAAGGTGAAGGGAAAAGTTGGCTCCGACAGGGCAAGACTCACACGGCCCAACGGATCAGCCTGTCAGACCCGGCTCAAACCGGCGTAGGAAACCGGCGTAGAAATCCGCACAAAAACGCCTCCAGCGCTGGGACTGCCGCACCGCAAGAACAAGGCGCTATCCTCAAACGCCTGCCGCCCCCGCCGATCCGCCTGCTTTTTTCTGAACCTCCCTTGCCATGACCTCCAGCCTGCTGCACATCTACGATCACTACCTTTATGCGCTGGTGGCGCTGGGCGGCACCGCCTGCGGCACGGTCGCCATTCAGTGGTTTGTGACGCGCTCGCGCTGGAGCGGCTGGGCGCGTTCGCTGCGCGGGGTGGCGCCGCCGTTTATCAACATCATCGGCGTGCTGTTCGGGCTGACGCTGGCTTTTTTGGCCAACGACACCTGGAGCGCCCACGACCGCGCCAGCAATGCGGTGTTCCGCGAGGCTGACGCGCTGCGCAGTCTGCTCACGCTTTCGGGCGCGCTGCCCGAGCCGCTGCAGGGCCAGGTGCGCAACGCCATCGCCGGTTACGGCACGGCCAGCGCCGCCGAGTGGCCGCTGCTGGCGCGGCGCCAGTCCAGCACGCAGGTGCCCGAACGCGCCGACCAGTTGCTGCGGCTGCTAGCCGGGCGCGACGTGGCCAGCGCCGCCAGTCCCACGGTGCAAACGCTGATGCTGAACCAGGTCAGCAGCCTGCGCGAGCAGCGCGACCAGCGCATTGGCCTGTCGCAAACCCACGTCAATCCGCTCAAATGGCTGGGCATGGCGTTTTTGGGGCTGGTCACGCTGCTGTCGCTGGCCGCCGTGCATGTCGAAAACCCACGCGCCGCGCTGGTGGCGATGGTGCTGTTTTCGCTGGCGGCAGCGCCCACGGCGGCGATTGTGCTGATTCAGGGCAACCCGTTTGAGCAGCCGTCCGCCGTTTCGCCTGCGCCGATTGCGGCGGCGGTGGAAGGCGTGCGCGCCGCGCCGGTGCTGGAGCGCTAGCGTCGCGTCTTGAGCGAACTGTCCGCATGCCCATCTCTGGAGACAATCGGCTTTCGGTGCAAGACGCGACACTGGGCGCGTCAGGCCGGGCGCGTGCTGCGTGATACGCTCTTGAGATGTTTACGCCCTCTCAAGCCGATGTCCGGCGCTTTTTTTGCGCCGTTTATGCCAAAACCCGCGCAGGCCAGCCGCTCGAAGCGCTGGAAACCCTCGCCAGTCTGTGGATAGACGAGCACCCCGAATACCACGGCGACTTTGCCAATGTCGATGTCGCGCTGGCCACCATGTACGACGTGGACAGCGGCAAAACGAATCCGTTTTTGCACCTGTCTATGCACCTGTCGATCAGCGAGCAGTGTTCGATTGACCAGCCGCGTGGCATTCGTCAGGCCGTCGAGCTGCTGGTCGCCCGGCGCGACTCGCTGCACGAAGCCCATCACGCCACGATGGACTGCCTGGGCCAGATGGTCTGGGAAAGCCAGCGCGCCGGACGCCCGCCCGACGGCGCGGCGTATATCGAATGTGTGCAGCGCCACGCGACGCGGGATTGAGCTGGCCAAAATCAACCTGCTTGGCGCCCTACGCGATCAAACTAAGATTTCAGGTAGTGATTTAATCTGATTTTTTCGGCAGACTGAAAGGAGTCCCACGCCACGATCATCGAAGAAATCAAGCATCGGTGCCCTGATTGTGGCAGCGATCAGCTCAAGCGAAACGGGTTTATTGGCGGGGGAAAGCAAAAATGCAAATGCAAGGCGTGTGGGCGCTATGGCAGCCTCAATCCGCAGCAGTTGTATTCGCAGGAAGTGCGCGATCAGATCGCTCAGCGCCTATCTGGATCCAGAAGAAAGCCAACAAATCCTGGCTCTGGATTGGCCTGTGCCTGCGCACGCACGAAATCGTGGCCTATGCCGTGGCGCAGATGTTTGTGAGCAGCTCAAGAAAAGCATACCGCAGGCTTATTGCCGTGCCCAGACGGTTAGTGACTTTTAGAGGCCTGTAAAAGTGTATTTGGCGGCGATCACACAAGCGTTGACAAAAACTCTGGAGAGACGGCGCATGTCGAGCACTAGAATAATACGCTGCGCCAGCGGCCTGGCCGATTTGTACGCAAAACGCTTTCCTTTTCAAAAATCCAAGAAAATCATGAAGCATCGTTCAAGTTATTCATCCATGAGTACAACATCACTGCGCGCCATAAATATCTTTCTGGATGATAGTCAAGATTAAACCACTACCTGGTTTTGAACTAAATCAATCCGCCTGCCTGTGCGGCTTGCCGACGCTGCCCGCCGCGCCGCTGGCCTGCGACTGGCCTGAGCGGTTCGGCTCGGCGGGTGATGAAATATCGCCCAGCGACATGGCCACATCGTCTTTGCCGACGGTGTACTTGACCAAGCGAGACGATGCCGATTAAATGCGCCTGATCGTCCACCACGGGCAGGCGGCGAATCTGGCTGCTGCCCATCTCGCGCAAAATTTTGTCCACATTGTCATTTTCATGGACTGTGCGCACCTGCGTGCTCATCACATCGGACAGGCGGGTGGTTTTGGCGTCGCGGTTCTGGGCCACGCCGCGCACGATGATGTCGCGGTCGGTGACCATGCCGATCAGCTTGTCGCCGTCGCACACCGGAATCGCGCCCACATTGAGCTCTTCCATGACCTGGGCGGCGGCCATCACGTTGTCCGAAGGCCGCATGCTGCGCACGCCTCGGGTCATCAATTGGGAAACGGTGGTCATCAGGAGTCTCCTTGGGGTTATGCCGACAGGGTGCCGGTGTTTCCCCAAGCCTAGTGAGGCCGTTCGTTCAGGCTGTCGGCGGCGTCCCAAGCTGGCGTAGGACGGCGGCGCACCACCCACCGCAAGCCTGCTTGTGGCGTTGAGATTGTCGGCAAGGGAAATGCCTCCGTTTTCATTGCACAATATGTAACAAGGAGGACAAAAATGGAACGATTCACGATAGAGGCTGACTTGTTAAGCCCCGTCATCATCAACACGCTGACGCTGGACGGTTTGCTGGGCGCTGTCCTGTTTGACGAGCTGCAGGATGTGGACAAGGCCCATGCCGCCATTCCTTTGCGATGCACCGATGGCCTCTATCACGCCAGCGTTGCGCAAGCTGTCGGCCTGATTGAGCGGGGAAAGCACGCCCTGATTGCCGGATTGCGCGCCACGCACGATCTGGACTTGAACCTCATCAAGCAAACCAAAAGTGGCCAGCCGCACCGGCAGCTGGGTTTGAAGCGGCGCGGCGACTTTGGTAATGTCATGAACGGCTATCAGACCCTTGTGGCCCAGTCGCTCCAGTGGCAT
>CAIYKK010000671.1 GCA_903926695.1 uncultured Burkholderiales bacterium | reverse complement strand
TCGTTTGATGGTTGATGTTTTATTAACCATGAACGAAGCCTTTCGCATCGCGGGAGGTGGAGTTTCCTGTCCTTCGCCAAAAGCGTTGCGTGCAGGGGATTAGTGAGAAATAACATGACTGACTCTTTTGAGACTCGCGGCGACTTTGCGCCTGAAACCACCGAAACCATTTCCGAGCAGGAAATCCACGTGATTCCGGACTTTTCGTCCGACGAGCCGGTTGCCGTGGCAACCTCGCTGGAAGCCGTTGTCGCCGAGCCTAACGGCTTCGTGAAGCTGGGCCTGGCCAAGGAACTGCTGCAAGCCGTCGCCGACATGGGTTTCACCCAGCCAACCTCGGTGCAGATGGCCACCATCCCCAAGGCCATGCAGGCCCTGGACGCCGACCCGAAAGCGCCAAAGTTCACCGATCTGCTGGTGTCCAGCCAGACCGGTAGCGGCAAAACCGCTGCGTTCCTGCTGCCCGTGCTGCACACCCTGCTCAAACAGCAGGAAGAAGCCGAGCGCTTTGAGCGCGCCGAATTCGAGCGCCTGAGCCTTGAGGCCGTCGCCCGTGGCGAAGCGCCTTTGAAAAAACCCAAGCGCAAAGACCCGACCAACCTGCGCAACTTCAAGCCCGCCACCCCCGGCGCGCTGATCCTGTGCCCAACCCGCGAACTCGCCCAGCAAGTTTGCGCTGACGCCATCGACCTGGTGCGTCATTGCCGTGGCCTGCGCGTTGCCAACGTCGTCGGCGGCATTCCTTACCAATTGCAAATTGCCAAGCTGCAAAACGCCGACCTCGTCGTCGCCACGCCGGGCCGTCTGCTGGACTTGCAGCGCAGCCTGCAGATCAAGCTCGACAAAGTGCAATTCCTCGTCGTTGACGAAGCCGACCGCATGCTCGACCTCGGCTTTGCCGACGACCTGACCGAAGTGAATCAGCTCACCATCGAGCGCAAGCAAACGATGATGTTCAGCGCCACGTTTGCGCCGCGCATCATGCAATTGGCCACCCGCGTCATGCGCCAGCCCCAGCGCGTCGAAATCGACTCGCCGCACGAAAAGCACGCCTCCATCACCCAGTCGCTGATGTGGTCGGACAACATGACCCACAAGCGTAAGCTGCTGGATCACCACCTGCGCGACACCACGATCAACCAGGCCATCGTTTTTGCCTGCACGCAAGTCGAATGCGACGGCTTGGCCAATGATCTGGTGCAAGAAGGCTTCAGCGCCGTGGCACTGCACGGCGCGCTCGGCCAAGGCCTGCGCAACCGCCGCCTGATGGCTTTCCGCGATGGCCGTGTGCAGATTCTGGTCGCTACCGACGTGGCAGCCCGTGGTCTGGACGTTCCGACCATCACCCACGTCATCAACTACGGCCTGCCAATGAAGGCGGAAGACTACGTTCACCGCATTGGCCGTACCGGCCGCGCCGGCCGCGAAGGCCAGGCGATCACGATTGCCGAATTCCGCGACCGTCGCAAGATTCAGGACATCGAACACTACACCCAGCAAAATCTCAAGGCCAGCGTGATTGCCGGTCTGGAGCCGCAGCAGCGTTTTGCACCGACTTCCGAGCGCCCACGCGGCAACTTCGGCGGTGACCGTGGTGGCCGCAGCTTCGGCGGTGGCGGTGACCGTGGTGGCTTCGGCGGGCGCAAGCCAGCTGGCGGCTTCGGTGGTGGTTTCAGTGGTGGTGATCGCGGCGGTGACCGTGGCGGCTTCGGCGGCAACCGCGATGCTGGTGGTGGTTTTGGTGGCGACCGCGCCCCGTTCCAGGGACGCCCTGCGCCTGCGCCTCAAGGCAACTACGCAGACCGCTCCGGTTTTAACGACCGCAATTCACGCAGTTCCGACGATCGTGGCTTTGGTGGCGGCAATGCCAGCTTTGCCCCCCGCGAAGAGCGCAGCTTTGCCCCCCGCGAAGAGCGAAATTTCGGCGGCGACCGTGGTGGCTTTGCCCCGCGTGAAGACCGTGGTTTCGGCGGCGGCAACGAAGGTTTTGCTGCGCCCCGTGGCGATTTTGCCAACCGCAAGCCAGCATTTGCCAAGCCAGCTGGCAAGGTGTTCGTGCCCCGCGATTCGTTCAAGAAACCGGGCAAGTTCTCCAAGCCGCGTGACTGAATGGATGCTGGCGCCGCTGATCAGTCCTGATTAGCGCTCCAGCCCGAAAAAAGCCGCTGTCAGCCGAAAGGTTGACGGCGGCTTTTTTTATGGCACCGTGTGGCTCACATCATCAGGTCTTCATTGGAATTGCTGCCGCCCAGCACCACGTAGTTGACCTTGCGGATGTCGATCAGGTGCGTGCCGCCGGAATAGCTGATGGCGCTTTGCACGTCTTCTTCCATCTCGCGCAGCGTGTCGGCCAGCGTGCCCTTGATCGGCTCCAGAATGCGCTTGCCCTCGACGTGTTTGTACTCGCCCTTGTTGAAATCCGAGGCGCTGCCGTAGTATTCCTTGAAGCACTTGCCATCGACTTCGACCGTCTGGCCGGGGCTTTCTTGCAGTCCGGCCAAGAGCGAGCCGATCATCACCATCGTCGCGCCAAAGCGGATGGACTTGGCAATGTCGCCATGCTCGCGGATGCCGCCATCGGCAATGATGGGTTTGGTCGCCACGCGGGCGCACCACTTGACCGCGCTCAGCTGCCAGCCGCCGGTGCCAAAGCCGGTCTTGAGCTTGGTGATGCAGACCTTGCCCGGGCCAATGCCCACCTTGGTGGCGTCGGCGCCCCAGTTTTCCAGGTCGATCACGGCTTCAGGTGTTGCGACATTGCCGGCAATGATGAAGGCGGTCGGCACTTTTTCCTTCAGGTAGCCGATCATATTCTTGACGCTGTCAGCGTGCCCATGCGCGATGTCGATCGTGACATATTCGGGAGGCAGGCCAAGCGCCACCAGCTTGTTAACCGTGTCGTAGTCCGGCTGCTTGACGCCCAGCGAGATCGAGGCATATAGGCTGCGGGCCTTCATGTTCTTGACAAACTGCACGTTATCCAGATCGAAGCGGTGCATCACGTAGAAGTACCCGTTTTGCGCCAACCAGACACAGATCGATTCACTGACCACTGTCTTCATGTTGGCGGGAACGACCGGGATGCGAAACCGCTGCGGGCCCAGTTGGACGCTGGCGTCGCATTCAGAGCGGCTCTCGACGCGGCATTTGCGCGGGAGCAGAAGAATGTTGTCGTAGTCGAAAATTTCCATGGTCCGGGCTCCAAAAAAAACCGGGCCGCAATTGCTTGGGCCCGGTGCTTGATTCTATCGGGATTTTCCTGGCGGTGTGGATGACTTCTTGACTACAGCATAGCGCAGCAATGTGCGCGCGCGCGCCTCATGGTGCACCACGATCGGTGCTGGGTAGTCTTCACCCAGTGTCACGCCCGCCATCTGCAAGGCGAGCGGTTTGGCAGTCCAGGGCGCGTGCAGCGCTGCCGTGGGCAGTCTCGCGAGCTGGGGCAGATAGCGCCGGATGAACTTGCCCTCGCTATCAAATTTTTCACTTTGACTGACGGGGTTGAAGATTCTGAAATAGGGCTGCGCATCGCAGCCACTGGAGCTGACCCACTGCCAGCCCCCGTTATTGGCCGACAGGTCAAAATCATTGAGGTGCTCGGCAAAGTACCTTTCACCCCAGCGCCAGTCAATGCCGAGGTCTTTTACCAGAAAGCTGGCTGCCACCATGCGCAGTCGGTTGTGCATATAGCC
>CAIYKK010000670.1 GCA_903926695.1 uncultured Burkholderiales bacterium | reverse complement strand
TTCATGGCCTGGTCCATGATCTTGCAGATTTTTTCCGCGTGGGCTTCGCTCAAAGCGCCGCCGAACACGGTGAAATCCTGGCTGAACACGAACACCAGGCGGCCATTGATCATGCCGTAGCCGGTGACCACGCCGTCGCCGGGGATCTTGTTGTTTTCCATGCCGAAGTCGCTGCAGCGGTGCTCGACAAACATGTCCCATTCCTCGAACGTGCCCTCGTCGAGCAGCACATCCAGACGCTCGCGCGCCGTCAGCTTGCCTTTGGCATGCTGCGCGTCAATGCGCTTTTGGCCACCGCCCAGCCGGGCCGCAGCACGCTTTTTTTCTAGTTGTTTCAGAATTTCCTGCATGGTTGTCTTTCAGTGTTCTCTTTGCTTAGGCTCTGTTGAGGATAGGATCGGTTGCCCGGTATAAATGGGCTGCAAGCAATTGTCTTGCAGCGGTGGAAGCAGGAAGCTGGCCGCTGCCCACCTGGGTAATCAAAGTTGGCAGCAAGGCGCTGAGCGCCGGGTCTTTGCGAAAGGCCAGCTTCAGGCCCGCGTCAATGCGCTCCCACATCCAGGAGAGCGCCTGATGCTGGCGCCGTGCGGCCAGCTTGCCGTTGGCGCCTTGCAGGGTTTGGAACTCGGCGACGGCGGCCCAGAAAGCATCAATGCCCTTGTTGTGCAGCGCGCTGAGCTGCATGACCTGCGGATGCCAGTGCTTGTCAAAATCAGCCGCCTGCGCCGCGCCCATCGCGTTGTTGACGAGGCCGAACAGGCGCATCGCCGATTTGATCTGCGCTTCGGCGCGCATCGCGGCGTTGGCGTCGATGTCGGCTTTGTTGATGAGCACCAGATCGGCCAGCTCCATCACGCCTTTTTTGATCGCCTGCAAATCATCGCCCGCGTTGGGCAGCTGCATGACGACAAACATGTCGGTCATGTTGGCCACCGCCGTCTCGGACTGGCCGACGCCGACGGTTTCGACAATCACCACGTCGTAACCAGCGGCTTCGCAGACCAGCATGGCTTCGCGGGTTTTTTCGGCCACGCCGCCGAGTGTGCCGCTGGACGGGCTGGGGCGGATGTAGGCGTTTTCTTCGACGGACAGCCGCTCCATCCGGGTCTTGTCGCCCAGGATGGAGCCGCCCGAAACGCTGGACGATGGATCAATCGCCAGCACGGCCACGCGATGCCCCCGCCCGATAAGGTAGAGGCCGAGTGTTTCAATAAAAGTCGATTTGCCCACGCCGGGCACGCCGCTGATGCCCAGGCGAAACGATTGGCCGGTGTGCGGCAGCAGCGCCGTCAGCAACTCGTCGGCCTGGACGCGGTGGTCGGCGCGGGTCGATTCCAGCAGCGTGATGGCTTTGGCGATGGCGCGGCGCTGCGAACCGGGTTCTGCGGAATTCAACAGAGCTTCTAGCGAAACGATTTTCATAAAAAACTAAGAAAACCAGCGCAGCAAGCACATGACCTTCTCCAAATCTTTTTCAGAAGCTTTGAGAAAAACCAGTGCTAGTCCACCGAGTATGAAAAAAAACAATGCAGCCAACACGGGGCGGCCATCCAGCCAAGAGAGGGAAGTGAACGAAATTGCAATAGCACCTAGACAAATGGCACTTACATTGCGCTCCTTATTGCTCAGTGACACGGCTTAAGCCTCAAGTGCCTTGCGGATTTGCTCCAGCACGTCTTTGGCGCTGGCCGGAATCGGCGTGCCGGGGCCGTAAATGCCCTTGACACCGGCTTCGTACAGCATTTCGTAGTCCTGGCGCGGAATCACGCCGCCGACAAACACGATGATGTCATCAGCGCCCTGCTTCTTCAGCTCTGCGATGATGGCGGGGACCAGCGTCTTGTGGCCAGCGGCCAGCGTCGAAACGCCCACGGCATGCACGTCGTTTTCAATCGCCTGGCGGGCGCATTCCTCGGGCGTCTGGAACAGCGGCCCCATGTCCACGTCAAAGCCCAGATCGGCAAACGCGGTGGCGACCACTTTGGCGCCCCGGTCGTGGCCGTCCTGGCCCAGCTTGGAAATCATCACGCGCGGGCGGCGGCCTTGCGCGTCGGCAAAGGCGCTGATTTCGGACTTCAGCGTTTCCCAGCCTTCGGCGGAATCGTAGGCGGCGGCATAGACGCCGGAGACTTTTTGCGTGTCGGCGCGGTGGCGGCCGTAGATTTTTTCCAGCGCGTCGCTGACTTCGCCCACGGTGGCGCGCAGGCGCACGGCCTTGATGCACAGTTCCAGCAGGTTGCCGGTGTTGCTTTCGGCGGCTGCCGTCAGCGCGTCCAGCGCGGCCTGCACGGCCGCCGTGTCGCGGCTGGCGCGGATGGATTTCAGGCGCTCAATCTGGCTGTCGCGCACGGCGACGTTGTCGATGGACAGGCTGTCAATCGCGTCTTCGGTTTTCAGCTTGTACTTGTTCACGCCGACGATCACGTCCTTGCCGGAGTCGATGCGCGCCTGCTTTTCAGCCGCCGCCGCTTCGATTTTCAGCTTGGCCCAGCCGCTGTCCACGGCCTTGATCATGCCGCCCATTGCTTCGACTTCTTCGATGATCTTCCAGGCGGCATCGGCCATGTCCTGGGTCAACTTTTCCATCATGTAGCTGCCGGCCCAAGGGTCGATCACGCTGGTGATGTGGGTTTCTTCCTGAATGATCAGCTGGGTGTTGCGGGCAATGCGCGAGCTGAACTCGGTGGGCAGTGCAATCGCTTCGTCCAGCGCGTTGGTGTGCAGGCTTTGCGTGCCGCCGAACACCGCCGCCATCGCCTCGATGGTGGTGCGCACGACGTTGTTGTACGGGTCTTGCTCGGTGAGCGACCAGCCCGAAGTCTGGCAGTGGGTGCGCAGCATCAGGCTCTTGGGGTTCTTGGGGTTGAACTCCTTCATGATCTTGCACCACAGCAATCTGGCGGCGCGCATCTTGGCCACTTCCAGATAAAAATTCATGCCGATGGCCCAGAAAAAGCTCAGGCGTCCGGCAAAACCGTCCACGTCCAGCCCCTTGCCGAGCGCGGTTTTCACGTATTCCTTGCCGTCGGCCAGGGTGAACGCCAGTTCCAGCGCCTGATTCGCGCCCGCTTCCTGCATGTGGTAGCCGGAAATCGAGATCGAATTAAACTTCGGCATGTTCTTCGCCGTATAGCCGATGATGTCGGCAACGATCTTCATCGATGGCTCGGGCGG
>CAIYKK010000669.1 GCA_903926695.1 uncultured Burkholderiales bacterium | reverse complement strand
GGATCGGGATAAAGTTTTTGCTGCCACTTATCGGCGCTTGGGTCGGCCTCAAAGGCAGCCTTCCATTCGGCATAAAACTGCTGGTAATCCAGGGAGCGCATGCGCTGGCGAATCATTTGCACCGCCGTCATGGCGCTGCGCCCGTGGTAGAGCGGGTGAAAGTGGGCGAAGGCAAACCAGGCTTCGTCCCAATGAAAAATCACATCCGGCTTGATCGCCAAAATCTCCATCATGAAGTTTTCGCTGTGGTAGATCAGGCCGTCAAACGTGGAGTTGGTGAGCGTGATTTGCTTGAGCCGACTCAAGCGCCCATGCTTTTTCAGATCCAGCATCACGGCCTTGATTTGGGCCAGGTCAATGCCGCCGTACAGGTCGTAATCCACCAGCGGGTAGGTTTCCAGAAAGATCGGGTAAGCGCCCGCCAGCATCACGCCATACGGAATCGACTTATGGCAATCGGCTGAAATCAGCACAATGTCGCCCGGCATCAAATTGGCTTGCGCGACAATTTTGTTGGCGGTCGAGGTGCCGTTGGTCACAAAGTAGCTGCTGTCCGCGCCAAAGGTTTCTGCGGCTTTGAGGTGCGCCTGCTTGATCGCCCCGGTCGGGTCGAGCAAAGAATCCAGCCCGCCTTGGGTGGACGAGGTTTCGGCCAGAAAAATGTTGTCGCCGTAAAAATCCAGCATGTCATGCGCCCACGGCGAGCCTTTGACGGACGCGCCACGCGACAGCGGCAGCGCATGAAACACGCCTTTGGGCTGGCGGCTGTAGGCGCGCAGCGCGTCAAAAAACGGCGTGGAAAACCGGCTGCGCACGCCATTCAAAATGGCGGCGTGCAAATCATGAAACGGGTTGACGTGAAACAGCACCCGGTCAAAGTGTTCACGCACCCCGAAAAAGAGTTCGCTGGGCGATTGCTCGCTGATCAGGTAATGGTTGAGTTCGGGGCGCAGGCACCCGATGCTGCGGCACAGGTTGACCTCCACGCTGTCGTGCAAATTCACAGGCGGCAGGCCCGCCAGCAGCGCCTGACCAAACCCGGTGAACAGCGCGCTGGAGGCCAGCGTGGCAGGCAGCACATGGTTGAGATAGACGCAGGCCTGAATATCTCCATTGGCCAGCACCGCCGTCAGGGCGTCTTGCGCGCAATTGACCAGCACGATGTCGTAGATGAATTCATCGTGGGCTGACTTGAAGGTGGCCAGTTGCTCGCGGTACAGCATCTCGTAATCGTCCGGGAACGGATGAACAATCAGCACCTCAAAATAAGGCTTGGCGGGCGTGACGGGCGGCGCGTCAAGCTGGCTGTGGTCACGCAGGACGGGCCGGTCCAGCAGTTCCAGGTTGGTTTGAAACAAGCTGAAGGTTTGCTGCCGGTAGCGCCCATGCTGCAACTGGTGGCAGGCGTTTTCCACCAGTTGCGTAATCAGCGTGAATTGCCCGTGCGCCAGATACAGCGAGAGTTGATGCAGCACGCCGCGCCCCGGATACGTCCAAAAACGGTCCACCGGCATGAGCTGCGCCAGCGCGTCGCCAAACGCTGCCGCCGCAAACGGCGTTTGATGCGCTGCGCTAGCCAGTGCCAGCCACAGCGCCTCACGCCGTTGTTTCAAATCAAAGCTGTTCATGGCCGGAGCTGCTTACTTTTTGTTGATATAAGCATTGGCTTCGAGGTGGCCGGGGAAGCGCGACAACACCGCGCTGTACGCCACCACAGCCTGGTCTGGCTTGCCAAGCCAGGCGTTGGCCCGTGCCAGATAGACATAAGCGGCGGCGTCGCTGGGGTAGCTGGTGACCAGATTGGTGGCGGATTTGAGCATCGCGGGCCAGTCGCGCTGGGCTTCCAGCGCAATCGTCAGGCGCAGCAGGGCGAGGTAATTATTCGGCGACAGCTCCAGCGCGGAACGGGCGCTTTGCTCGGCATCGCGCCAGCGCTTGGCGGCCAGCAACGGCAGCATCAGGCCGAGCCGGGCATCCACCGATTTCGCGTTGCGCTCAATCGCCTGGCGGTACTCGCGGATCGACTCATCAAACTTGCCACTGAGGTACAGCAACCAGCCACGGCGCAGCGCCTTCAATTCGGCATCGGCGCTGTTGGCAGGGATCCTGTCAAGAGCGGCGATGGCTTCGGCGTACTTGCCAACCGGCTCTAGCTGGTAGGAGCTTTGCCAGGCTGATTCCTGGGCCATCACGCAAGCCGCCGACAGGTTCAGGGCGACAAAAACAGCGGTCACAAGAGGATTGAGTTTCATGATTTATTTCCAGTCGATTGAAAGATTGACGTAGCCCACATTGAGCTTGTAGTCGTTGGCAAGGGTGACATTGCGAAACCGGCTCTGCCCCAACAACACGAACATCCGGCTGTTTTTTGTCAGCGTCCAGCCAAGTCCCAGCGTGGCCGATCCCGTGCTGATGTCGGCCAGATTGGCAACTGACTGGGCATCCATGTCCACGGCGTAAATCCGTTCACCGCCCATCACGCCCAACGAGGCAAAACCGGGCATCCAGGCAGCGCCGGGCGCGAAGTAATGCGTCCATTTCGCCTCCAGCGCGGAGGTGCTGGTCTTGCCGGCAGCTCGCACCGGATTCAAGCCTCTGATTTGGTAGGCGCGGAGCTGAAGCCAGTCGGCGCCGTCGTTCACGCCAAAACCCAGCGTTGGCGTGAACTGGTTCACGGTTAAATCGTTTTGGTATCTTGAGCGGGCCAGCCCCAAATCGGCATACCAGGATTTGTCTTTGGCCAGCCAACTCAGCTGCGTTGCCACGACGCGAACAGCATCCGTGTCGCCGGTGGTGTCGTTGTTGCTGATGCGGTAGTTGTCCAGCCGCGCCGTCCAGCGGCCAGAAGCTTCATCGGGCTGAAAATTCAGATGGCCAGAGAGCAGCAGGTTGTTCTGGTCTATGGCGGTAGCGCCATTTTTCATGCCGACGCGGGTCGTGCCGTAACCCAGCACAAGCCCGCCCTTGTCCAGGTACTCGCCTGAAACGGTGACGCCGCTTTCAGTCAGCTTATCGCGCAGCAGCGAATCTTTGTAAGACCCGGTGGTGGCGCTGGCCTGTGCGTTCAAGGTCCACGCTTGGGCCTGCGCGAGGGGCGCCAGAGAGGCCATGCCAACACTGAAGACAATGGTTCTGGCGTGGCGTGAAATTTTCATCATGGTGTGTTGATCGTGAAGTTGCAGGACTGGGCACACTTTTTTTGGACAATGTTCCCGCTTGCGACCAATCATGCGTCGCCCAAGTAACACGAAAACCATCAACACCATGACAGTTTTGTAATCAAAATCAACATGCCACGACTTAAGCTGCCTGGCTTACGAAAGAAATCATGAAAGTACTATTGATCGAAGACGAGATGAAAATTGCTGATTTCGTCTGCGCAGGTTTTAAGGAACAGGGCTTTATCGTTGAGCATTGCGCCAACGGCATTGATGGTTTTGACCGCGCGAGCCACGGCGCTTTTGATGTCATCGTGCTCGATATCATGCTGCCCGGACGCGACGGACTGTCCATCCTCAAAGGGCTGCGCAAAGCGGGCAGCGCCACGCCCATCATTTTGCTGACCGCCCGCAATGAGCTGGACGACCGCATTGAAGGGCTGTCTCTGGGCGCGGACGACTACCTGGCCAAACCGTTTTTTGTCGAGGAGCTGATTGCCCGCATTCAGGCGCTGCTGCGGCGGGTGTCTGGCGAGCGCCAAAACGTTCTGGCCGTGGGCGACGTGCGGCTCGACCGCATCGCCCGCGAAGTCACCTGGTGCGGCGAAACCGTGGATTTGACCAGCCGCGAATTCAACCTGATCGAGTACCTGATGCGCTCACCGGGCCGGGTTTTTACCCGCACGCAAATTCTGGAGCATGTGTGGGACTATGACTTTGACCCCAGCACCAACATCATTGATGTGTGCATCCAGCGTATCCGCAAAAAAATGTCGTCCATCGGCGTCGCAGCAGGGAGCGAGTCGCCGATTGAAAGTGTGCGTGGCGTGGGCTATCGCTTCCGCAAATTAGCGTGATCAAATCCTTTCGGCTGCGCCTGGCGCTGCTTTCTGCACTGCTCACCGGCCTGGCGCTGACGGCCTTTGGCTTGGGCAGCTGGTGGCTGATTAAAAAGCTCAAGATTGAACGCATTGATGCCGAGGTTAGAGTCCAGGCCGAACGTGGCCTGCCCCGCATCCGCAGCATGGAAGACTGGCACGCCGTTGAAAGTCGCTTGGCCATCGACGTGGGCGCGCGCGACACCAACGAGCTGCTGCTGCTGGTAGAACGGGCTCCAGGCGAAGAGTTGTACCGTTCCGCGCACTGGCCCGCCGCACTGGTGGCAGATCAATTGGCCTGGCCCACCCAGCAATCGGCCAAGAAAGTCAGCGTCTTGTATCTGCCCTTCGTCAGCAGCGCCTTGGCGCAGCCCGGCCCGGATGCAGACCCTGGGCCGCCGCAAGGGCGACCGCCGCCCCCCTTTGGCCGGCCTTTTCCTGGTCATCCTGGTCATCCTGATCGTCCTGATCGTCCAGCCCTTGAGGATGCGCCGCGTGACGCTCCTTTGTCCCGTCCCGATGCGCTGCAGCCAGAACCCACACCATTCATCGGGACAATACCTCGGCCCAGCGAGAGCAACAGCCCGAGCACACCCGCCACGCCCGCCACCCGCACCGATGCATCTGCGCTGGCCCCTTTGTGGGCGCCACCGCCGTTTGATCCGGCACCGCCGTTTCATCCGGGGCCGCCGCCTCCAGCGTTTTCAGCCGTGGACACACGGGCCTTTGGCGGTCGCTTGTGGCGCATTGGCCTGGCCAGCAACGGCCATGTCCGCATTGCCCTTGCCGTGGATGCCCATGTCATTGACCGGGATATGAATGGCATTCGCAACGCTTTTCTGGCCGCGCTGCCGTTTGCGCTTATTTTCATTGGCCTGGGCAGCTGGTTTTTTTCAGGCCGCGCCTTGCGGCCGCTGCAAAAACTCACCGCCGTCAGCCGCAAGGTGACGGCCACCGGCCTGAGCCAGCGTATTTCAAGCCAGGGGGAAGACCGTGAATTTGTCGAGCTGATTGACGTTTTTAACCGCATGCTGGGGCGCCTGGAACGCAGCTTCAAACAGGCTCATCGCTTCTCAGCCGACGCAGCGCATGAACTGAAAACACCGCTGGCAATTTTGCAAGGGCAACTCGAACGCGCCATTGGCATGGCGGAGGATGGCTCGCCGATGCAGGGCGGGCTTACCAGCATTCTCGATGAGGTGCGGCGCCTGTCCACCATCTCGCGCAAACTCTTGCTGCTGTCGCAAGCTGACGCCGGCCGCCTGAGCGTGTTTGGTGTGCCATTTAACCTGTCCAAGGCGCTGGAAGATTTGCTGGAAGACACCCGCATGCTGGCGCCGCAACTCAAGGTCACGGCCACGATTCACCCCGACCTGGTGATTACCGCCGATGGCAGCCTGCTGCGTCAGGTGCTGCACAACCTCATCAGCAACGCCATCAAATACAACGTGGATCAGGGCTGGATCAACATCACCACCGCATGCTGGTCGCAACGGGTGGAAGTGCGCGTCTCGAACTCGTCCACCGGCATCCCGGTGGCTGAACACGGTAGGGTTTTTGAGCGTTTTTATCGCGCTGACTCGGCGCATAGCCGACACGTCGAAGGCGTTGGCCTGGGCCTGAGCGTCTCGCGGGAAATCGCCAGAGCGCATGGCGGCGACATCGTGCTGAAAGTTGAAAGCGAAGGGGTTGTGCAGTTTTCATTGCTGCTGCCGTCCTTGAACCGTTGAGGCTTGGCATCAAGTGTTTCTCGGGCTGAACGTCCTCGGGAAATATACCGCCGCGCCTCTGTCCTTGAGCCGGTAGCCCATCGCGGGCCGGGGCGAGCCGACATCCATCGCGCCACTTTCCACCAAAAAACCCGCCGCCAGCGCGCGCGTGCGAAAGCCGCTTTTATCGACGGCGCGGCCCAGCACGATTTCATACATCTTTTGCAACTGCGGCAGCGTGAACGGCTCGGGCAGCAGGAACGCGGGCAGCGAGGTGTATTCGACCTTGCTTCTGAGCCGCTCCAGCGCCGTTTGCAAAATCTCGGCGTGGTCAAACGCCAGCGGCTGGCCGGG
>CAIYKK010000668.1 GCA_903926695.1 uncultured Burkholderiales bacterium | reverse complement strand
CCGTGCCAGGCCATAGGCACCGGAATCGGCACGTTGATGCCCACCATGCCGACCTGAATGCGGCGGCTGAATTCACGCGCCACGTTGCCGTCGCGGGTGAAGCAGCTCACGCCGTTGCCAAACTCGTGGGCGTTGATCAGGTTCACCGCTTCGGCAAAGTCCTTGACGCGCACGCAGCCCAGCACCGGGCCGAAGATTTCTTCTTTGTAGATGCGCATCTCCGGCGTGACATGGTCAAACAGTGTGCCGCCCAGCCAAAAGCCGTTGTCGCAGCCCGGACCCGCCTGCGCGCCCTGACAATTGCGGCCATCGACCAGCAGCTCTGCGCCTTCGGCCACGCCCTGCGCGATGTAGCCGGTGATGCGCTGGTGCGCGGCGGCGGTGACAATCGGCCCCATTTCGGCGTCCAGCTCGACGCCGTTTTTGATCACCAGCGTTTCGGCGCGGGCCTTGAGCATGGGCAGCAGCCGCTCGGCCACGTCGCCGACCAGCACGGCTACCGAAATCGCCATGCAGCGCTCGCCCGCCGAGCCGTAGCCCGCGCCAATCAGCGCGTCCACCGCCTGCTCCAGGTCCGCGTCGGGCATGACGACCATGTGATTTTTCGCGCCGCCCAGCGCCTGCACGCGCTTGCCGTGGTGCGCGCCGGTTTCGTAGATGTAATTGGCAATTGGCGTGGAGCCGACGAAGGACACGGCCTTCACGTCCGGGTGAACCAGCAGCGCATCGACGGCTTCCTTGTCGCCCTGCACGACGTTGAACACGCCGTCGGGCAATCCGGCCTGCTTGAGCAAATCGGCCATGAACAGGCTGGCGCTCGGGTCAATCGGGCTGGGTTTCAGGACAAACGTGTTGCCCGCCGCAATCGCCACCGGGAACATCCACATCGGCACCATCACCGGAAAGTTAAACGGCGTGATGCCAGCCACCACGCCCAGCGGCTGGCGCAGCGTCCAGTTGTCGATGCCGGTGGAGACCTGATCGGTGAAATCGCCCTTGAGCAGCTGCGGAATGCCGCAGGCGAACTCCACGATGTCGATGCCACGCGAAACCTCGCCCTGCGCGTCGGTGAACACCTTGCCGTGCTCGGAGGTGATCAGGCGCGCCAGCGCGTCTTTATTCAGGTTGAGCAGTTCGAGAAACTTAAACATCACGCGGGCGCGGCGAATCGGCGGCGTGTCGGCCCAAGCCGGGAAAGCGGCCTGCGCGGCAGCCACGGCGGTGTCCACATCGACCGCACTGCCCAGCGCGACCTGACCCGACACGACGCCCGTGGCCGGATTAAAAACGGCCTGGCTGCGCCCCGAATCTGGCGTGATGGCGCGCCCATTCAGGTGGTGGCCGATGGTGACCGGGGAAGCAATTTCAGCGGGCGATGAAAACATGGGCAATCCTTGAAAAATAAAGGCAAACCCGGCAAGTCTATAGTCCAGCGGCGCACGGCCTCATGGCGAAAACCCCCGCATTCAGACTGCCGTCAATAAGGGCACAGATAATCGCAGGCATGAATAAACGATGGAAACCCAACGTCACCGTGGCGGCGGTCATTGAGCGGGATGTCGATGGCGTGCGCAAATTCCTGCTGGTCGAAGAGCAGACCCGCGACGGCCTCAAACTCAATAATCCAGCCGGCCACCTCGACCCCGGCGAAAGCCCGGTGCAGGGCTGCATTCGCGAAACGCTGGAGGAAACGGCTTTTCATTTCACGCCGACGGCGCTGGTGGGCATTTATTTCGCCCGCTTCGAGCGCGCCACCGCCGGGCAGCCCGAGCCGCAGGACATCACCTACCTGCGTTTTACCTTTTGCGGCCAGCTGGGCGAAGAAATCATCGGGCAGGCGCTGGACGAAGGCATTGTGCGCGCCATCTGGCTCACCGCCGACGAAATCCGCGCCAGCGCCGCCATGCACCGCAGCCCGCTGCTGCTGACCAGCCTGGAAGACTACCTGGCGGGCCAGCGCCACCCGCTGAGTCTGATTTCCACCGACGAGAGCATTTACCGCACGCCGGGCAGCGCCTGAAGTCGTCCCTGCCAGGCCGGTAAAATCAGCCGGATGCAAAAGCAACGGATTGTGGTGGGATTAAGCGGCGGCGTCGATTCAGCGGTGACCGCTCATCTGCTGAAAAAACAAGGCCATGAAGTCATCGGCATCTTCATGAAAAACTGGGAAGATGACGACGACAGCGAATACTGCTCGTCGAACATCGACTTTGTCGATGCGGCGGCGGTAGCCGATGTGATCGGCATCGAGATCGAGCACGTCAACTTTGCGGCCAATTACAAAGACCGCGTCTTTGCCGAATTTCTGCGCGAATACCAGGCCGGGCGCACGCCCAACCCGGATATTTTGTGCAACGCGGAAATCAAATTTAAAGCCTTTTTAGACCACGCCATGCGCCTGGGCGCTGAAAAAATCGCCACCGGCCATTACGCCCGCGTGCGCCAGAACGATGCCACCGGCCTGCACGAATTGCTAAAAGGACTGGACCCGGCCAAAGACCAAAGCTACTTTTTGCACCGGCTGAACCAGGCTCAGCTGTCCAAAACGCTGTTTCCCGTCGGCGAACTGCACAAAACCGAAGTGCGCCGCATTGCCGACGACATCGGCCTGCCGAACGCGAAGAAAAAGGATTCCACCGGCATTTGTTTTATCGGCGAACGGCCTTTCCGCGAGTTTTTAAACCGCTATATCGCCAAGGCGCCGGGGCCAATTAAAAACGACAGGGGCCGCGTGCTGGGTGAACACGTCGGCCTGAGTTTTTACACGCTGGGCCAGCGCCAGGGGCTGGGCATTGGCGGCGTGAAAGCCAAAGGCGCGGAGCTGAAAGCGGCGCAGGCACGCGGCCAGCGCGGCGTCGGCGAGCATGAACCGTGGTTTGTGGCGCGCAAAGATCTGGACACGAACACGCTGTGGGTCGTGCAGGGCCACGATCATCCGTGGCTGCAATCGACACGCCTGAGCGCGCAGGATTGCAGCTGGGTTGCGGGCCATGCGCCCGCTGCGGGTGCGATGGCCGCCAAAGCCCGCTATCGCCAGCAGGATGCGGCTTGCGAACTGGTCAGCGCCACGGCTGACGGCTGCGAGCTGGCATTTTCAGAAGCGCAATGGGCGGTCACGCCCGGCCAGTCTGCCGTGCTGTATCAGGGCGAAGTCTGTCTGGGCGGCGGCGTGATTGCGGCGAGCAATGTGCAGAATCTGCCCGCCACCCGTTGAGCGCTTTAAAGCGCTTTTTCCACGTAGGTGTAGATGTAGTTCGAGCCGCCGTTGACGTTGCCCAGCATGCGCGATACGCCCACAATGCCCGAGCGGTGCGCCACGCCCAGACCGATATAGGTTTCTTTGAGCGAGCGCACGCCAATCAGATCGCCCAGGCTCACGTCCAGCGTCGGCTCCAGATACTGCAGCACATGCGAAGTTGGCCGGCCCAAAATCGCTTGGCTGCTGACCTCGATATACGGCGCACGGCGCGCCACTGAAACGCCCGCGCCAAAGCCAAAACGGGTCTTGACCCGGTCGCTCCAGGAAAAACCGGAGTAAAAAAGCTTCATGAACAGATCAAGCTGCAGCCCGTTGGCCTGCAGGCCGTGGTCGTCGTGGTGCGTCAGGCCGACATAACCCATGAGGTCCACCGGCCAGCCGTTGAAGTTTTTCTCAAACAACTTGCCGACCTGCAAACTGGTGATGCTCGTGGGGTTGACGCTGGCCGTGGACAGGCATTGGGCGGTCAGGATTTTGATCAGGTGGCAGCCGTCGTCGGTCGCCTTGCCGTAGAGTAGCTTGAAGGAGATCGGCGAACCCGGCTCGGCCCATTCATGCTCGTGGCCGCCGAAGTCATAAACCGCGCCCACATAAACGCTGGGCAGCACGCGCTTTTGCACGATGGGGCTGTCGGCGATCTGGCGGTTCAGCACGGTGGCGGACACGCCGCCCAGCAATCGCCAGTGCGTCGAATAATCGTAAGTGCCGTACAGGCCCAGCGAGGTATTGACGCCGCCGCCGGGCGCGTAGGTGGGGCGCTCGGCCGTGGCTTCGCTGGGGCGCACGCCGTAGTAATAATTGTTGAGTCTGGCGTCGCGCCATGACAGGCTCAGGCTGGGGCGCAGCGTCCAGGGGCCGGAGCGCCAGTCGTAGCTGTAGCCCAGGCGCAGTTCGCTGCCGCTGGATGTGCTGGTCACGTCGCGCTGCAGGTCGGCCTGCACGGTGCCCCAGGGTTGGGTGTAGTGGTACGACAGGCCCGCGTCCAGGCCGGTGCTGCGCATGTGCATGCCCGCCAGACTGGCCGGATGCCAGTCGGTGGGAAAACCCTCCAGACGCTGCGCAGCAAACACATCGACCCGGTGGCCGCCGCTGTTGATCAGTTTGAGACCGCCCCGGTTGGCATGCAGAAAAAACCGCTCGCCCTCGTACAGGTACAGCGGCACGATGTCGCCACGGCTGCCTGCGTCGCGGTAGGGCGAAGGCTCCATGCGGGTGACCAGCCCCAGCCCCGCGTTGCCTTGCTGGCCTTGCAGCAGATCGGCCAGCGGCTCCAGAGAGTCATCAGCGCTGGCCGGAAGGGCCAGCAAGCTGGCCAGCGCCAGCACCGCGCAGTTCATCACGCGGGAAAAAGCCGGGCAAACTGAGCCGGAGGACAAAAATCTTTGCATTATTGTTTTTCTTTAAACGCCACCGTGCCCGCCACGAAGCCGCTGGCTGGCGCAGTGCGGAACTGCAAGCGTTCAATGGTTAAGGAGGATCAAGGGATTAAGAGGCGACACAACAGCTTCATGCCAGCTCGCACGCCTGGCGGGCGTATTTTATAAGTCATGACCCCTCGTTGGTCAGCCCCGGCATTATTTGCTCACCCGAGGGCGAGCTTCGAGCCGCTAAGTTGGCGTTTTTCCGGCGTATCGTTGAAGCCGTAAAATCGCCGTTTCGGGTTTTTGCAGCGCCTGCGCAGGCCGTGGCGGCAATCCGATCAGCCAACAACTATTCAAGACAACACTCTTTTCATTCACAGGATTTCCTCATGGCCCCACTCCCTCCCTCCATGTCAGACCGCGACGGCAAAATCTGGATGGACGGCCAGATGGTTGACTGGCGCGACGCTAAGATCCATGTGCTGACCCACACGCTGCACTACGGTTGCGGCGCTTTTGAGGGCGTGCGCGCCTACAAAACGGCCAGCGGCACGGCGATCTTCCGGCTCGAAGAGCACACCGAGCGCCTGTTCAACAGCGCCAAAATCCTGCGCATGAAAATTCCTTTTTCAAAAGAAGAAGTCAACGAAGCGCAAAAAGCCGTGGTGCGCGAGAACCATCTGGAAAGCGGCTACCTGCGCCCGCTGACCTGGATCGGCGACAAAAAACTCGGCATTTCGCCCAAAGGCAACACGATTCACCTGATGGTCGCCGCCTGGGCCTGGGGCGCTTACCTGGGCGAAGAAGGTATGAAGCGCGGCATCCGCGTCAAGACTTCGAGCTACACGCGCCACCACGTCAACATCACCATGACGCAGGCCAAGGCGGTGAGCAACTACACCAACTCCATCCTGGCCAACACCGAAGCGCTGGACGACGGCTACGACGAAGCGCTGCTGCTTGACGCGTCGGGCTTTGTCTCCGAAGGCGCGGGCGAGAACGTGTTTGTGATCAAGGGCGGCGTGGTCTATACGCCCGACCTGTCGGCAGGCGCGCTCAACGGCATCACGCGCAACACCATCCTGCACATCTGCAAAGATTTGGGAATCGAAGTGGTGCAAAAGCGCATCACCCGCGACGAGGTGTATATCTCTGACGAAGCGTTTTTCACCGGCACCGCCGCCGAAGTCACGCCGATCCGCGAACTGGATCGCATCGAAATCGGCTGCGGCTCACGCGGCCCGCTGACCGAAAAAATCCAGGCGGCGTTTTTTGACATCGTCAATGGCCGCAACGACAACTACGCGCACTGGCTCACCCACGTCTGAAGCCGCGCCCAGCCACTTTTACGAACCAAGACCGCAACCCAAGGGAAACCTGAAAAATGAGCACATCTTCTACCGTCGAGCTGCTGGCCAGCGACCTGAACCACCAAGGCGGCGTTTTCTGCCCGAACCCCAAGGCCAACATGGCGCTGTGGAACAGTCACCCCAAGGTCTATCTGGACGTGGGCCACAGCGGCGAAGCCAAATGCGCCTATTGCGGGACGGTGTACAAGCTCAAGCCCGGCGAGCATTTTGACGGCCACCACTGACATGCTGCTGGGCGCACGGGGCGCAGAGGCGTGACGGGCGGCCCTTCAT
>CAIYKK010000667.1 GCA_903926695.1 uncultured Burkholderiales bacterium | reverse complement strand
TCCGTTCGCCCTGCCACTCCCCGCGATGCCAAAGCCATTGCCGAAATTCATGTCGCCACCTGGCAGGCGGCCTACAAGGACGTGATGCCCGAGGACTACATCAGCAAGATGACCGTAGAAAAGCGCCAGACCTACTGGCGCGAAGCGATTGAGTTCAGCGAACCCCAATTGCTCGTAGCCACCTGCGACGACCAGGTCGTCGGTTTTGTCGGCTTCGACCGCTCACGCGACGCCAACACGCGCTCCACCGTCGGCGAAATCTGGGCGATTTACGTCGCGCCCGCGCATTGGGGCCAAGGCGCTGGCCTGGCCCTGTGGGACGGCGCACGCGACGGCCTCAAGGATGAAGGTTGCACGCAGGTCACGATCTGGGTGCTGCTGCGCAACGAGCGCGCCCTGCAGTTCTGCGAACATGCCGCCGGTTTCAAGCGCGAAATGCCCTCGCTCAAAACAGTCGCTTTCGGCGACACCAAGCTCGAAGAAATCCGCCTCAAGCGCAGCGTGAGCTGAGCGTTCAGCTCGGCACTTGTATCTCGCCGTCCTCGTCCGGGATCAGCGGCGTGCCCTCGTCGGGTCTGACGGGCAGCTCCAGCCCTTCTGCGTCCTCGTCCGCCTCCTTGTCGGGGGGCGTATGGGGCACGCTGTGGGCGCGGTGCGCCGCCGCGTGACTGCGACGGGTTGCTGGATGCTTTCTTGAGGTGATGGCTGTGGGCATGGTGATCTCCTTCAGGCTGGCGTGAGCCTGCTACAAAGACTCTCTTCGGGTGTCAGCCGCAGGCCTGCCGGACCACATCGGATCTGATTGTCTTTTTTGTCCTACAGATCGCTTGCGCGCCTGCGTACAGCGCTGCCGGGCGCACTGTTTCTAGAGTGGATGTCTCTGCTGGACAGGGGCGCATTCACGCCTCATGGTCGAGTGACGGCTTTTTCCCCATTGACGCATTTTTTGAAAGGACAACATGATGGACAGTTCGATGTTGACGCCCGGCAATGCCTCTGCCGGCTTTCCAGGCGTGGTCAGCGCCACAGGCCCTCTGAGTGGCACGGGTAGCGTTAGCGCGGACGCGCACAGCAAGCTGGACAAGCTCGCCGACCCCGCTCATGAGACGGTCGAGCGCCTGTCCAGCGCCGCGCATCACACCGTGGACAAACTCGCAGGCGGCGCCGCACAGATGGCCCATCGCTTTTCCGGCCAGGCCCGCTGGATGAGCGAAACACCTCCGCGCCTGCTGGCCTCGTCCAAATCGTGGGTTCAGGAAAAGCCGCTGGAAGCCGTCGGCATTGCGCTGGCACTGGGCTATTTCATGGGCAGGATGCGGCTCTGAGCCGCGAGCGGTGGCGCTAGCGCTGGCGCCAGTTTTTAATTGCCTCTCAGCCGCCTTCGGGCGGTTTTTTTATGGCCGCTCCCGGCGCGCTGCCGAATTGGTACAGTAGCGCCCATTGCGGGGCGGCGATTTTGTCGCCCTTTTTCCCATCCGGCGAAAGCCATCACTTTCTGAAAAAAACATGGCCAGTAGCCTGCTTGCGCTGATTGACGACATTGCCACCGTGCTCGACGACGTGGCCGTTCTCTCCAAAGTTGCCGCCAAAAAAACCGCTGGTGTGCTCGGCGACGATCTGGCGCTCAACGCCCAGCAGGTTTCCGGCGTCAAGGCCGAGCGTGAACTGCCGGTGGTCTGGGCTGTGGCCAAAGGCTCGTTTATCAACAAGGCGATTCTGGTCCCCGCCGCGTTGGCCATCAGCGCCTTTATTCCGTGGGCGGTCACGCCGCTGTTGATGATTGGCGGCGCTTTTTTGTGCTTTGAGGGTTTTGAAAAGCTCGCCCACAAATTCCTGCACAGCGCGGCGGAGGACACCGCCGAGCACGAAGCGCTGCTCCAGGCGCTGGCCAATCCGGCGGTGGACCTGCGCGAGATTGAACAAGGCAAGATCAAGGGTGCCATCCGCACCGATTTCATTTTGTCCGCCGAAATCGTCGCCATCACGCTGGGCACGGTGCAAACCAGTCCGTTTATCACCCAGCTGACCGTGCTGAGCTCCATCGCGCTGGTCATGACGGTGGGCGTGTATGGCCTGGTGGCGGGCATTGTCAAGCTCGACGACGCCGGGCTTTACCTTAGCCAGCGTGGCGGCGCCAGCGCTTTGGCCGGTTTCCTGCGGCGATTGGGCGCGGGCATTTTGTGGGCTGCGCCCTGGCTGATGAAGGCGCTGTCCGTGGCGGGCACGGCGGCCATGTTTCTGGTTGGCGGCGGCATTTTGACGCACGGCATCGGCTGGCTGCACCACGCGATTGAAAACGCGGCGGCGCAGATGGCGGCGGTCAATGGCATTGGCCCCGTTCTGGCGGTACTCACACCCCCGGCACTCGATGCCGCCATCGGTGTGCTGGCGGGCGCGCTGGTGCTGCTGGCGGTGACGCTGGTCAACCGCGTGGCGGGCAAGCGCTAAAAGTCTTCAAAGCTGCCGCGCCGCTGAAAAGCTGCGGCGCACCGGCGCTTGCCAGCGGGCGCGGCAGGCTTTTTTGCTGGTAAATCGGGGGAGCGGGTTTTTTTTCAGGGGAAAGCGCCGTCCATCTGTTAAAACACTCGGTCTTTTCTTTCTGACTGCTTTGCCCATGCTTACCTTCTTTTCGGTGACTTCCGTCACGACGCCTGACTCCGCCGCCCCGGCCTCAACCCTGATTCAGTGGAAAGAAGCGGGTGTGGCGCATTCGGCGCTCTGGCGCTCCGAGCGCGGCGCGCCGCCACCCCGGCGCATCGTCGCGGCCGACGACACGATGGCCGCCGACGACGCCTACCGCCTCGCCTGCGAAGGCACCGGCCTGCTCTGGCGCGGCGACTTTCAAAACGCCCGCCAGATGGTGCAGGCGCTGGCCCGGCGCATCGACAAGCCGCCCAAAGCGTCCAAGCTGGCCCGCGTCGCCACCAAAAAAGCCGCTGACAACGCCGCCTCTGGCGTGCCAGCCGGTCAGGATTTCCATTTGCACCGTCAGGTCCAGTCGCAGCGCGCCCGCGTGCTGGGTATGGTGCTGATCGAGTTTGCCGCTGACTACAGCGTCGCCCTGCGCCGCGCCCCGGATGCCAAACAGGCCTGCACCGAAGCCTGGGGGCCAGCGCCCACCGCCGCCGCCACCGACGCCACCGACGAAGCGGCGAGCGGCAGCGTGGCCTCGCTGCGCGAGCTGATGGGCGTGATCAGCGCGCACGAGTGGCGCAGGCGCGGCGTGGAAATTCCCGCGCTGGGCAAGGCGCCCAACAACCGCATTCATCCGCATTACGGCGTGTTCTCGCCGATTCGAGGCGAGTATGTCGATCTGGTGGCCAACGCGCCGCTGCCCTCCAGTCGCGGCACCAAGTTTGTCGCCTTTGACATCGGCACCGGCACCGGCGTGCTGTCGGCGGTGCTGGCGCTGCGCGACGAGGTCGATCAGGTCGTGGCGACCG
>CAIYKK010000666.1 GCA_903926695.1 uncultured Burkholderiales bacterium | reverse complement strand
CTGAAAATCGGGCTGCGTCAATTTGTCTTATGTCTTATATAAGATATGATTCGGGCTTGGGTAAGCTGCTGCGCCGCATGCGTGGCAGCCCCTGTTTAAATCTGCTGTATGGCAACCCCTTCCTCTTTATTGAACGCCCCGCCTCTGACTCCCGGCGAGCCAGACAGCGGCGCTTTGCCCGGCCTGACACCGGCGTTCAGCCCGCTCTATCAGCAGATCAAGGCGCTGATCCTGCAAAGCCTGCAGGCGGGCGAGTGGAAGCCCGGCGAACCCATTCCCAGCGAGATGGAGCTGGCCGTGCGCTTTCGCGTCAGCCAGGGCACGGTGCGCAAGGCCATTGACGAGCTGGCCGCCGAAAATCTGGTGATCCGCCGCCAAGGCAAGGGCACGTTTGTCGCCACGCACGCCGAGCACCATGTGCAGTACCGCTTTTTGCGCCTCATGCCCGACAACGGCGACATCAACAGCGAAGGCCCAGCCGAGCGCCAGATCATCGACTGCAAACGGCTGCGCGCGCAGGCCGATGTGGCCCATCCGCTGGCGCTGCGTCCGGGCGAGGCGGTGCTGCAGTTGCGCCGCGTGCTGTCTTTTCAGGGCATGCCGACGATTCTGGAAGATGTCTGGCTGCCCGGCGGCCCGTTCAAGGGGCTGACCGCCGACCGGCTGGCCAGCTACCGGGGGCCGATGTACGCCCTGTTTGAAACCGAATTTGGCGTTCGCATGGTGCGCGCTGAAGAAAAAATTCGTGCTGTCGCCGCCGATGCGGCTTCGGCCAAACTGCTGGAGGTTCCCACCGGCGAGCCGCTTTTGAGCGTGGAACGCATCGCCTACACCTACAACGACATCCCGATGGAGCTGCGTCGGGGTTTGTACCGCACCGACACGCACCACTACAAAAACGACCTGAACTGAGCCAAAGGCGACTAAAACGAATTGCTAAACCACAGTCAGCAAATTACTTTGTTGCATTGCAATAGAATTAAAATGTTTGACTGGTAAACAAAATCCTTCACACAGTTACCAATCGGTTACATCCACGAAAGCCCCAAAAAAATGACAGAGCTTGCATCTACACAGCGTCCCAAGCGGCCTGAGTTTCGCAATATCAACGCTTTTAAAGACCTGACAACCTACCGCATGACACCTGCGGCCTGGGTGTCCATCCTGCACCGAGGCAGCGGTGTCATCATGTTTGTGTTGATGCCCTTCATCATCTGGATGTTCGACACCTCGATTTCCTCCGAAATTTCGTTTGAAGCGTTCAAGGGCGCGTTCAATGAAGGCATGCTGGGCCTGCCCGGCGCGTTGTGGAAACTCGCTGCGCTGGCCCTGATCTGGGCTTACCTGCACCACTTTATCGCCGGCCTGCGCCACCTGTGGATGGACTTGAGCCATGACGCCGTCACCAAAGAATTCGGCAAATCCTCCGCCTTCGTGACCCTGGCCGTGAGCATTCCCCTCACGCTGGTGCTGGCCCTCAAGCTGTTCGGCATTTACTAATTTTTCAGGAAAAAACACCATGTCTGTCAATTACGGCTACAAGCGCAGCGCAGTCGGCGCTCATTACGGTGTGCGCGACTGGCTGGCCCAGCGCGTCACCGCAGTCCTGATGGTTCTGTTCACGCTGCTGCTGCTGGCGCGCATCATTTTCAGCAGCGGCCCCATCGGTTACGACCTGTGGGCCGGCCTGTTCGCCGCGCAGTGGATGAAGGGCCTGACCTTCGCCGTCATCATCGCCATGCTCTACCACGTCTGGGTTGGCATGCGCAACATTTTCATGGACTACGTCAAACCCGTCCTGCTTCGCCTGACTCTGCAAATTTTCGCCATCGTCTGGCTGCTTGTCTGCGCTGGCTGGGGCATTCAGGTTCTGTGGCGCGTTTAAGCCCGCCTGACCGTATCTGAACCCTCAAGACTTCCGAAAAAAGAATCATGACTGCTACTTCCAAACTCCCCAAGCGCAAATTTGACGTTGTCATCGTCGGTGCCGGCGGCTCCGGCATGCGCGCTTCGCTGCAACTGGCACGCGCTGGCCTGAATGTCGCCGTGCTGTCCAAAGTGTTTCCGACGCGTTCGCACACTGTCGCCGCTCAAGGTGGCATTGGCGCGTCGCTCGGCAACATGTCCGAAGACAACTGGCACTACCATTTTTATGACACCGTCAAGGGCTCCGACTGGCTCGGCGACCAGGACGCCATCGAATTCATGTGCCGCGAAGCGCCCAAGGCCGTCTATGACCTCGAACACATGGGCATGCCGTTTGACCGCAACCCGGACGGCACGATTTACCAGCGCCCCTTCGGCGGCCACACCGCCAACTACGGCGAAAAGCCCGTCCAGCGCGCCTGCGCCGCCGCTGACCGCACTGGTCACGCCATGCTGCACACGCTGTACCAGCAAAACGTCAAGGAAAAAACCAGCTTCTTCGTCGAATGGATGGCGCTGGATCTGATCCGCGACGCGGCTGGCGACGTGGTCGGTGTCACCGCCCTGGAAATGGAAACCGGCGACGTTCACATTTTTGAAGCCAAGACCACCTTGCTCGCCACTGGCGGTGCAGGCCGCATCTTTGCCGCTTCAACTAACGCCTTCATCAACACCGGCGATGGCCTGGGCATGGCCGCACGCGCTGGCATTCCGCTGGAAGACATGGAATTCTGGCAGTTTCACCCGACCGGCGTGGCCGGTGCAGGCGTGCTGCTGACCGAAGGCTGCCGTGGCGAAGGCGCGATTTTGCGCAACTGCAACGGCGAGCGCTTCATGGAGCGTTACGCCCCGACACTGAAAGACCTGGCCCCGCGTGACTTCGTGTCCCGCTCTATGGACCAGGAAATCAAGGAAGGCCGTGGCTGCGGTCCGAACAAAGACTACATCCTGCTGGACATGACCCACTTGGGCGTGGAAGCCATCGCCAAGCGCCTGCCGTCGGTCCTGGAAATCGGCCACAACTTCGCCAACGTCGATATCACCAAGGAAGCCATTCCTGTCGTGCCGACCATCCACTACCAGATGGGCGGCATTCCGACCAACATCCACGGCCAGGTGGTCACGCAAAACGCTGACAACAAGAGCGTGATCGTCAACGGTTTGTATGCCGTCGGCGAATGCTCCTGCGTGTCGGTGCATGGCGCGAACCGCTTGGGGACCAACTCGCTGCTGGACCTGCTGGTGTTTGGCCGCGCTGCGGGCAACCACATTGTCGAACTCAACAAGACTGCCGTTCATAAAGAGCTGCCGCTTGATGCCGCCGACAAGACCCTGGCCCGCATTGCGCGCCTGGACAATGCGGCCGATGGCGAGTATTCCCAGGACGTGGCCAATGACCTGCGCGCCGCGATGCAGCAGCACGCTGGCGTGTTCCGCACCCAGGCCATCATGGACGAAGGCGTGACCAAAATCGCTGCCCTGCGCGCCCGCGTCGCCTCCATCGGCTTGAAAGACAAGTCAAAGATTTTCAACACCGCCCGCATCGAAGCGCTGGAAGTGGAAAACCTGATCGAAGCCGCCCAGGCGACCATCGTTTCAGCAGCCGCCCGCCATGAAAGCCGTGGCGCGCACTCGGTGGACGACTACGGCGACACGCCTGCCCACCCGAACGGCCGCAACGACACCGACTGGCACAAGCACACGCTGTGGTACAGCGCCACGAACTCCCTGGCCTACAAGCCAGTGCAGATGAAGCCGCTGACCGTGGCCTCTGTCGAACTCAAAACGCGTACGTTCTAAAACGGCCAGCGACCTAAAGAATCGAGAAAAATCTCATGACCAAACGTACTTTCCAGATTTACCGCTACGACCCGGACACCGACGCCAAGCCGTACATGCAGACCATCGAGGTGGAACTCGACGGCCACGAGCGCATGCTGCTGGACGCGCTGATGAAGCTCAAGGCCGCCGATCCGACCATCTCCTTTCGCCGCTCGTGCCG
>CAIYKK010000665.1 GCA_903926695.1 uncultured Burkholderiales bacterium | reverse complement strand
GTGAAAATCTGCAGGCGCGTCGCGCCCAGCGCGGTGGCGGCTTCTTCAAGCTCTTTTTCTGCGTCTTCCAGCACCGGCTGCACGGTTCGCACGACAAACGGCAGGCCGATAAAAATCAGCGCAATCACCACACCGGCGGGCGTAAATGCGAGCTTGATACCCATTGGCTCTAAATACTGGCCAATCCAGCCATTGCCCGCCAATAATGCCGTCAGCGCAATGCCCGCGACGGCAGTCGGCAGCGCAAACGGCAAATCAACCAGCGCATCCACTAATTTTTTGCCCGGAAATTTATAACGCACCAGCACCCACGCCAGCAGCAGGCCAAACACCAGATTAACCAGCGCGGCAAACAGCGACGCGCCAAACGTGAGCCGGTAAGACGCCATCACACGCGGCGAAGTCACGGCCAGCACAAACTGGTCCCACGTCAGCGTGAAGGTTTTGAAAAACAGCGCCGACATCGGAATCAAGACGATCAGGCTCAGATACAGCACCGTGTAACCCAGCGTCAGCTTGAAGCCCGGCAACACGCGCCGGGGTTGGCGATGGGGGCTGGCGTGCAGCCCCGCCGCCGCACTGGGCGGCGCTTTTAAAGTCAAAGCATTCATGGTTTAGCGGACGGTGTAGAGCTTGTCGAACTGGCCACCATCATTGAAGTGGACTTTTTGCGCTTCGCTCAGCGAACCGAACATTTCCTGCACGGTGAACAGCTGCAGCGGCTTGAACGTCGCGGCGTATTTTTTCAGGATGGCGGGCGAGCGTGGGCGCAGCGCGTGTTTGGCGGCGATTTCCTGGCCTTCGTCGGAATACAGGTAATTTAAATAAGCCTTGGCGAGTTCGCCCGTGCCTTTTTTGGCGACGGTGCGCTCAACCACGGCCACGGGGTTTTCCGCCAGGATGCTGATCGACGGGTAAATCGCATCAACCTTGCCTTCGCCAAACTCTTTGTTCACCGACACGACTTCGGATTCAAACGTGATCAGCGCGTCGCCGATGTTGCGCTGCAGGAAGGCGCTGGTCGCATCGCGCCCGCCTTTGCCCAGAATCGGCACGTTTTTATACAGCTTGCCGACAAAGGCGGCGGCTTGCGCGTCGGTCGCGCCCTTCTTTTTGGCGTAGCCCCAGGCAGCGAGGTAGGTATAGCGGCCATTGCCGCCGGTTTTCGGGTTCACCACGATGACTTGAATGCCGGGCTTGACCAGATCGTCCCAGTCTTTGATGCCCTTGGGGTTGCCGTTGCGCACCAGAAACAGCATGGTTGAAGTCGTGGGCGCGGCGTTGTCCGGGAAGCGCTTGGCCCAGTCTTTGGCAACCACGCCCGCGCTGGCGAGAAATTCCACGTCGGTGGAGGTGTTCATCGTGACCACATCGGCGTCCAGCCCGTCGGCCACCGAGCGCGCCACGGCGCTGGAGCCTGCGTGCGACTGGTCAACTTTCACGTCTTTGCCGGTGGTTTTTTTGTAATGGGCGATGAAGGCGGCGTTGTAGTCTTTGTAAAACTCACGCGCCACGTCGTAAGAGCCGTTGAGCAGCGTCTGGGCCTGCGCCGGAACGATGCCGCTGGCGGCCAGCGCCAAAGTCACGAGTGCGCGTTTGAATGTTGAGGTCATGCCGTCAAGGCTCCAAAAGGTAAGGTTGAAAAATCAGAAGGGGCTGGCATTGTCAACGACGAGCCACCCGTCAGCGATTGCAGCAGCGCCATGCCCAGCGGCCATTCACCGTGGCCCGATTCGGTGTTGATGTGGCCCGCGTCCGGCAGGCGGACGAACTCGCTGCCCCACGCCCGCGCATAAGCGCCCGCCAGCCGCGCCGGACAATACGGATCGTTGCTGCTGGCCACCAGCACATGGCGATACGGCAGCTTTTGAAACGGCACCGGCGCAAAGTCGCTGAGCACGGCCAGGCGCTCCGGGTCGGCGGGCGCGACCAGCAAAGCGCCCTGGATGCGCGCTGCCACATCGGGCGGCAAATGCGCCGTGGCGATGCAGCCCAGGCTGTGCGCGGCCACGACGACCGGGCCGTCCTGCGACAGAATCGTGCGGGCAATCGAATCGACCCAGGCTTTGCGGTTGGGCGTGATCCAGTCGTCTTGCTGCACGCGCACCGCGCCGGGCAGGCGCTCGGCCCACAGGCTTTGCCAGTGGCCGGGGCCGGAATCGCGCCAGCCGGGAACCCTGATGAGGCGCACAGAAGTCATTTTTCAGAAGGGTCGGTTGCAGGAATGAAGGATTGTGGGCAAAAACCCTTCAATCTCAAAAGAACATATCGCTCTTAATTTATAGCCTTGATTGAATATAAAGAAATCGCGCCCCGGCTCAGGATTTTTTTTCGACCAGCAGCTCGCCTTCCATGTGAGCGCCCATGAAGTCCAGAAAACTGCGCACCGCCGGAATCTGCCCGCGCCGCGACGGAAACACCGCATGCACCCGCCCCGGCCGCAGCACCCAGCCGGGCAGCACGGGCACCAGAATCTGCGCCTGCAATTCGGCCTGCGTCAGCGTCGCGGGCAAAAAGCTGATGCCCGTGCCCGCCAGCACCGCCAGCTTGAGCGTCTGCAAATCGTCGGCCACGTAGCGCGGCTGGTGCTGAAAGACAAACTCCTGCCCGTCCGGCCCGAGCAGCACCCAGCTACAACGCCCGTCCATCGCCGACATGGCCACCGTGTCGAGGCGCGCCAAGTCTTGCGGCCCGGACGGCACGCCCTGGCGCTGCAACTGCGCCGGGCTGGCGAGCAGATAGCTGCAAGTCGCGCCCAGCTGCTTGACGACCAAGCTGCCGCTATCGTCCAGCGTGGGGCGTACGCGCAGCGCGATGTCGATGCTTTCTTCGACCAGATCGACGACGCGGTTCGTGACCCGCATGTCCACCCGAACCTGCGGATACAGCGCCATGTAGCGCGGCACCAAGTAACCCAGCGTGCTTTGCGCCAGCGTCACCGGGCAGGAAATGCGCAGCGCGCCACGCGGCTCGGCCTGCAAATGCGCCACGGCCTCGTCGGCGGCCAGCGCTTCCTCGCGCATGGCGCTGCAGTGGTGCAGATAAATCTCGCCCACCGCCGTCAGCGAGAGCTTGCGCGTCGTGCGCTGCAGCAGCCGCACGCCCAGCCGCGCCTCCAGCTCGGCCACGCGGCGCGACAGGCGCGACTTGGGCAGCCCCAGCGCGCGCCCGGCGGCGGCAAAACCGCCCCGCTCCACCACTTCGGCGAAATACAGCATGTCGTTCAGGTCTTGCATGGGTTGGTTTTCCTTGTGTGCGTTGCGTTGATTGTTCTATCAACAGGACAATCTAATGCAATTTTTCGGGCTTATCAAGCACTCGCCTTGCCAGCACAATCTATCCATCGCGGCCATCCAGCCCCAGCCGCTCAACCTGAACCCGCCGGGTTCACACATTTTTCAAGGAACGCACCATGACCAAGCTTCTCCACATCGACGCCAGCATCCTCGGCGGCAACTCGGTTTCCCGCCAGCTCACCGTGCAGATCGTCGCCTCGTGGCGCGCCGCCAACCCGGCCACCGAAGTCAGCTATCTGGATCTGGCCGTGGACACGCCCAGCCACCTCTCCGCCGAATCGCTGGGTTTTCGCCTGCCCGCAGGCGCTGAACTGAGCGAAGTCCAGCAGCGCGAAAACGCCGTGTCCGAAGCGCTGGTGTCACAATTTCTGGCCGCCGACGTGGTCGTGATTGGCGCGCCGCTGTACAACTTCAGCATTCCAACCCAGCTCAAGGCGTGGATTGACCGCATTGCGCAAGTGGGCCGTACCTTCAAATACACCGAAAAAGGCCCGATGGGCCTGGCAGGCGGCAAGACGGTGATCGTGGCGCTGACGCGCGGTGGTGTGTATTCCACCAGCGAAG
>CAIYKK010000664.1 GCA_903926695.1 uncultured Burkholderiales bacterium | reverse complement strand
CGAAGCCATCGAAGCGTTGAGGGCGGCGGCGTTTCAGGGCCGGGGCTGAACCAGCACCAGCACCAGCACCAGCGACCACCGGACGGCGCTGGCGGGTCGGCGGCATGCCTACCGCGTGAGCGTGTAGCGTGTAGCTGCCGGGTGGGCAGACGGCGCGATTTGGGCTGCGGCCGTAGCTGCAATCTTGCGCCGGTCTCAAGTGCTGCGGATTTTCGTCACCAGCGCGGTCGTGGAATAACCGTCCACAAAGGCAATCGCCTGCGCACGGCCACCATAGGCTTTGACCACGGCGGTTTCGGCCAGCGTGTCCATGTTGTAGTCGCCGCCCTTGACCAGCACGTCCGGGCGCAGCGCGGTGATCAGTTCGAGCGGCGTGTCCTCGTCAAACCAGGTCACGAGGCTGACGGATTCCAGCGCGGCCATCAAGACGGCGCGGTCAGCCTGGTGGTTCAGCGGGCGCTCCGGGCCTTTGCCGAGGCGGCGCGCCGAGGCATCGGTGTTCAGCGCCACGACCAGGCTGGCGCCGAGCTGGCGCGCCTGGGCCAGATAGGTGGCATGGCCGCAGTGCAGCACGTCAAACACGCCGTTGGTGAACACGACGGGGCGCGGCAGTGCCGCCATGCGGGCCAGCGCGTCTTCACGGGCGGCGATTTTTTTCAGAAATGCGGGAGGAGTGATCAAGATATACCCAGGTGGTGATGTTGATTTTTTGGTGCAGCACTGTAGGCCATTGCGCCAGTACATATTAGCGGGGCAATTGCGCCTGTAGGCGCTTGCCGGGCGGGGCGGGCGGGAAGTCAGGCGGGCCTACTGGCCAGACCCGCTGGGGTCTTGCCATTTAAAACTGCCTGGCAGAAAATGGGCCTTCTTGGTTGCGAAGCCCTCCCGGTTGCCTTGACCGGGTTGTCCCTCCTGGGCGGTTCTCCTCCTCCCTTGTTCGCTCGGGGATGCTTCGCAACATTTTTATCCCTCTTGCGCGAAAAACCCGTCCTTCAGGGCGGGGTGCAGAGCGCGGACGCTGCAGGCTTCCTCCACTGCCGTCGATCAGCAAAATTGCTTCATAAAATGCCAAGCAGGTTTTGAAAGACCTGGAACGCGCCTGGAAAAACTTCTTTGAAAAACGAACTTTCCGAAGTTCAAGAAAAAAGGTCAGCGCGACAGTTTTCGCCTTCCAAAGGCTTCAAACTTGACCAGACCAGCAACCAAATTTTTCTGCCCAAGCCGGGATGGATACGCTACCGAAATTTTTGTAAGAAAATAAAAAAAGCCTTGATAAATCAAGGCCTTATAGAGACTCTTTACAGAAAATTCTGAGGTACACCTCAAAACGGGATGTCGTCATCCATGTCGTCAAAACCGCTCGAAGCCCTAGGCTGCGTGGGCGCGGGCGCTTGCCGGGGCGCAGGCGGCGGCGCGGCGGGACGGGCGGCGGGCGCGGCGTACTGGCGCGGCTGGGGTGACTGGGATGGCTGCTGCGGCTGCTCGTAGCCGCCGTTATAGCTGCCTTCACCGGCGGCTGGGCCGGGCGCGCCCATGCCTTGGCGGCTGCCGAGCATTTGCATCTGGTCGGCGCGGATTTCGGTGGTGTATTTTTCGATGCCGCTTTGATCGACCCATTTACGGGTACGCAAGCTACCCTCGACATAAACCTGTGAGCCTTTGCGCAGGTACTGGCCGACGATTTCCGCCAGACGGCCATTGAACACCACGCGGTGCCATTCGGTGGCTTCCTTCATCTCGCCAGTCTGCTTGTCCTTCCACTTGTCGGTGGTGGCGATGGTGACGTTGGCGACCTGGTCGCCGCTGGGAAAAGCGCGCATTTCGGGGTCTTTACCCAGATTGCCGACGATGATGACTTTGTTGACCGATGCCATAGTGCTTTGCTTTCAAAATTCCCCGGAGCCAAATCCCCGAAGTGCTGACTGGAGTTTAACTGGCGAATGGACGGTTTAGTGGTCTGGACGCGTGCGATTCTCGGGGCATTCGCAATGCGGCACCCGTGTGATTTAGGGGCGGCCCGTTCCTTTGGGGTTAGGCGCCTTCATCGGCCAGGCCACGCCCAGCCAGAGCAGCATCATGGCGCCGCAGGCCATGAACAACCCCTGCGGGCCATGCGCCTTGGTCAGCCAGCCGCCGACAGCGCCGCCAGCAAAAAAGCCCAGCGACTGCAGCGTGTTGTAAACCCCCAGCGCCGCGCCGCGCGCATGCGCCGGTGCCACCCGCGAAGCCAGACTCGGCTGGCTGGCTTCCAGCACATTGAAGCCGCAGAAAAACAGCACCAGCAGCGTCGCCAGCCAGCTCAGGCCGGGCACGCCCGCGCCCGAAGACCAGACCGTCCACAGCAAACCGATTTGCACCAAAAAAATCAGCCCGATGGCGCTCAAAAACACGGCGCGCAGGTAGCCGCGCTTTTCCAGCGGAAACAGCGTCATGCCCATCACCAGAAAGGACGCCAGCACCGCCGGTAAATACACCTGCCAGTGGTGCGCCTTGTCCAGCCCGGCGGCCACCAGCAGCGCGGGCAGTGCGACCCACATTGCCAGCTGCACCGCATGCAACACAAACACGCCAAAATTAAGCCGCAACAGCGCCGGTTCCCTCAGCACTTCCAGCACGCTGCCGCGCTCGGCGCTGGCGTGAATTTTCGGTTCGGCGGGCACCCACCACAGCACGATGGCAATGCCGGTCAGCGCCAAACCACCGGTCAGCGCAAACAGCCCGTGCAGCCCGATCAGCCCCGCCAGCCAGGGCGCAACCACCAGCGACAGCGCAAACATCAGCGCAATGCTGCCGCCAATCAGCGCCATCGCCTTGGTGCGGACTTCGTCGCGGGTGGTGTCAGCCAGCAGCGCCGTGACAGCGGCGGAAATCGCGCCCGCGCCCTGAATAGCGCGCCCGGCAATCAGCCAGTGCAAATCCGGCGCCCAGGCCGAGACAAAACTGCCCAGCGCAAACATCACCAGCCCGGCCACGATGACCGGCTTGCGCCCCCACCAGTCCGAAGCCAGCCCGAACGGAATCTGCAAACAAGCCTGCGTCAGGCCGTAAATGCCCATCGCCAGACCGACGCGAGCCGGATCGTCGCCGCCCGGAAAACGCGCCGCTTCCAGCGCAAACACCGGCAGCACCAGAAACAGCCCGAGCATGCGCAGGGCAAAAATCGAGGCCAGCGAAAAGCTGGCGCGCCGCTCGGTGGCGGTCATGGGAAACGAAGGGGAAACTGACATAGAAGACACGGCGAAAGAGTCTCACAAGGGGGAAAACACAGCGGAAACAGCCGTGGACAGACTTGGCTCAAGCGTTGCCCGGACAGCCGTTCGGGCCGCCCGCACCGGCTGGTGCAGAGGCCCGTATTGTGCTTGAAAGCGCCAGAACCGGCAGCGCGCCGCGCCCGGCGGGTCTATGATGGAAAGTTTGCAACGCCCAATTTCACAGTGAACTTCCCCCACGACAGCCAGCTTCCGCCGCCCCTTTTTCAGCCGAACAAGGACGAATCCACGGGCCAGACCGACAAGGCGCTGCGCCTTGAAAAAAGCCTGGGCGCTCAAGCCATCAGCATTCGCGGTGCGCGCACGCACAACCTGAAAAACATCGACCTGGACATTCCGCGCAACCAGTTGGTGGTGATCACTGGCTTGTCCGGCTCGGGCAAGTCGTCTCTGGCGTTTGACACGCTGTACGCTGAAGGCCAGCGCCGCTACGTCGAAAGCTTGTCCACCTATGCGCGCCAGTTTTTGCAATTGATGGACAAGCCCGACGTGGACATGATTGAAGGGCTGTCGCCCGCCATTTCCATCGAGCAGAAAGCCACCAGCCACAACCCGCGCTCCACTGTCGGCACGGTGACGGAAATTCACGACTACCTGCGCCTGCTGTTTGCCCGCGCCGGAACGCCGTTTTGCCCGGAACACGATTTGCCGTTGCAGGCGCAAAGCGTCGCCGAAATGGTGGATGCGGTGCTGGCGCTGCCCGAAGGTACGCGACTGATGATCCTCGCGCCCGTGGCCCGTGAGCGCAAGGGCGAATTTGTCGATTTGTTTGAAGCGATGCAGGCGCAGGGCTATGTGCGCTTTCGCGTCGATGGCGAGATTTACGAATTCGACGACCTGCCCAAGCTGAAAAAAACCGAAAAACACAACATCGACGTGGTGATTGACCGGCTCAAGGTACGGCTGGAAAAAGAGCAGCAGCCGGAAGCGCAAGCTGGAGCCGCAGTTCGCCCTGAAACTGGTGCCGGTGCCGGTGTAGGAATGGGAACTGGTGCGGGCGCTGACGCTGGCACCGGGTCCGATGCCAGCGCCGTCGCGTCCGCTCCACCGCACGCCCTGCGCCAGCGCCTGGCCGAAAGTTTTGAAGCCGCGCTGCGCCTAGCCGAAGGCCGCGCCGTGGCGCTGGAAATGGACAGCGCCGCCGAACACCTGTTCAGCGCCAAATTCTCCTGCCCGGTGTGCAGCTACTCGCTGAGCGAGATGGAGCCGCGCCTGTTCTCGTTCAACTCGCCGGTCGGCGCCTGTCCCGGCTGCGATGGGCTGGGGCATAAAGACTTTTTCGACCCGGCGCGGGTCGTGGCGTTTCCGTCGCTGAGTTTGGCCAGCGGCGCCGTCAAAGGCTGGGATCGCCGCAACGCCTATTATTTTTCGCTGCTGGAAAGTCTGGCGCGCCACTATAAATTCGACCTCGACACCGCTTTTGAAGAACTGCCGCCCGAGGTGCAACAAGTCGTACTGCACGGTTCGGGCGCGGAAGAAATCAAGTTCAGCTACCTGATGGATTCGGGCCAGACCGTCGGCAAAAAAGTCGCCAAAAAACACCCGTTTGAAGGCGTCATCAGCAACTTCGAGCGCCGCTACCGCGAAACCGATTCGACCGCCGTGCGCGAAGAACTGGCGAGATACCGCAGCGTTCAGCCTTGCCCCGACTGCGGCGGTACGCGTCTGCGCCGCGAAGCGCGCCATGTGTTTTTGGTTGGCACCCACGCCAGCAACCGCAAAACCCTGCACGAACTCAGCCACCTGACACTCCGCGAGAGTTTTGACTATTTCAGCCGCTTAAGCATGCAGGGCGCCAAGGCGGAAATCGCCGCCAAGGTGGTGCGCGAGATCGGCCTGCGGCTGAAATTCCTCAACGACGTGGGGCTGAATTACCTCAGCCTGGACCGCAGCGCCGAAACGCTGTCCGGCGGCGAATCACAGCGCATCCGGCTGGCCTCGCAAATCGGCAGCGGCTTAACCGGCGTGATGTACGTGTTGGACGAGCCGAGCATCGGCCTGCACCAGCGCGACAACGACCGGCTGATCGGCACGCTGAAACACCTGCGCGACATCGGCAACAGCGTTCTGGTCGTCGAGCACGACGAGGACATGATCCGCGCCGCCGACCACGTTATCGACATGGGGCCAGGCGCGGGCATCCACGGCGGGCGCGTGATGGCGCAGGGCACGTTTGAGGACGTGCAGGCCAATCCGGCGTCGCTGACCGGCCAGTATCTGGCGGGCACACTGAAAATTGCCGT
>CAIYKK010000663.1 GCA_903926695.1 uncultured Burkholderiales bacterium | reverse complement strand
TGGCCAAGTCCGTGCTGGACGCGGGCTGGTCAACGCTGAAGACGATGTTGGAATACAAGAGCCATCAGGCCGGTATCGTCTTTGAAGAAGTGAATGAAGCGTATACAACCCAGACTTGCTCGCGCTGCGGGGCCATCCCCGCCAGCAGTCCGAAAGGTAGGGCAGGCCTTGGAATAAGAGAATGGATTTGCAGCGATTGCGGCGCGGTACACGACCGCGACACCAACGCGGCAAAAAACATTCTCGCGGCGGGGCATCGCCGTCTGGCAGCAGGAATCCCCGCCCTTTAGGGCCGGGAGGATGTCAAATAGTTCATTGCCCGCTCAAACTCCGTGCGCGACAGGAAGTTGTCATGATTGGTGTCGGCCCTGTCAAAGTATTTCGCCACGCCGCGAAAGCCGGATGCCTCCTGGCGGCTGAGCAGGCCATCGTGGTTGGCATCCATGTAGTTAAACGCCTGCTGCAGGTTGCTCGCCGAGTAGCGCGGCGCGGCTGGCACCCCTGAGACGGCGGGCGCAGGCATGGACGCCGCTTCAGGCTGGGATGCCACGGACGCCGCTGCCTCGTCTGCGCTGCGGGCCGGTGTACTCACCAGCAGCCCGGCGGCTGCGCCCAAAGCCAGCACAGCTACGCTGGCGCACGCACTCAGGCGGAAAAATCGAAAAAAGCGGACATAAAACGGCTGGGTCATCAAAGAAATCATTGGTTTTTTCAGGGCAAAGTCAGGCATGCCCTATTGAACGACAGTTTTTCGCCCCACACCAGCGCGCTTGCAGGCTGTTTCCCGGCTTTACCTGCTGCGCACATACAGCGCTGCAAACGCCTGGCGCTCGATGTCGGCCAGCGTGGGCGATTCGCCCGCCCACAGCGCCAGCACCTGGCCGGGCAAATCGAGCGAGTTCTCTAGCTGGCGGCACAGGCTGTAGCGCTCTTCATCGTCCAGGCTGGGCAATTCGATGAACAGGATGTAGCAACGCCGGTGGGCAAACTCGCGCAGACTCTTTCGCACCAGCCAGGCGCGAGTCACCGGCTGGCAGCGGGCAATGTCGGACTGGAACTCGCCCAGCTCAAAATCGTTCAAGTCATGCTGCGCGATGGACTGAAAAAACGGCGGTTCGCACAACTCTTCCAACGCACGCGCTTCAGCTTCGTCGGCCTGCTGGAGCCGCTCGCGCCACACATTCAGCGTTTTTTCATCGCGCGTGCCGTCGGCGGTGTGTTGTTCCAACTCGCCCACGGCGATGCGGCAGGCCCACCAGCGGTAGGCTACGCTGTGCTCGTAGAGCTGGCCCAGGCAGTCCAGGCGCAAGTCCCGCTCCGTCGGCGGGAGGCACTGCACCAAGCCGCGCAGTCCGGCACCGTGGCCGGGCGCGATTTGCAGGGCGCGTTCGTAGCAGGCGCGCACATCGGCCTGCGGGTCCAGGCGCCGTTTCAGGTTGCCCAGTTCGGCCATTTCGTCGGCACTGTTGCGCCCGGCGCTGGCTGTCAGGGCCTCAATGCAAGCGCCCACTCGGCCTAGGTAAGCGTGGTGCTGCTGCCAGTTTTTGGCATTGTCGAGGCACCATTGCCGGTCAAAATGCTTGAGCCATTTGCTGCTGCTGCCCAGCAGCTCCAGCGCCGACCGTCCAGACCAGACGGGCAGGGCGCTGCCAACTTTCAGCGCCTCCAGCCGGTCGCGGAGCACCGGGTGCGTGTCATCGACACCGCTGATCTGCTTGAGCGTCTGGCGCAGCGATTCGCGGGCAAACTCATCGTCCGGTGCCAGCGCCAGTAGCTTGCGCAGCAGGGCATACGGCCCCACGGGCTGCTCGCTCAGCGCCGCCCCGCGCCAGTGGCGTGCCCAAAATTCCTGCGCGATCCAGTTGCCTTTGATGGCGATTTCGGTCAGCGCCGCCCCGGCCATGTCACGGCTGAGAATCTTGCCCGCGATCCGGTCGGCTTCAAACTCGTCCTGACGCGCCAGCGCAAAGGTTTTGGCCAGAAAGCGCGGAAAATACCAGCGCAAAAACGCCTGCGTCGCCGCCGCAATCGGGCCGCTGTCGTGGCGCATGCTGTGCTCTAAGCGGCTCCAGCTCAGGCGGGTGCGTTGACATCCTCCCCCGCCTGAAGGCGGGGGATTCCTACGGCGCTAGACATGAGTTGCCTCTTGCCTGGTCGCTTCGGTGGGTTCCTGCTTCACTGAGG
>CAIYKK010000662.1 GCA_903926695.1 uncultured Burkholderiales bacterium | reverse complement strand
TACACGGCGGGCTTTAGCAAGTGCGAAGGCGTCAAGGTCGGCAGTGCCACCGTTCAGTTGGTCTGCGAGGAATACGCCACCCGGCGCAGGCAGTTCAAGAAGGCGCGCCTGAACTGGCGCGTGTCCAATCCAAAGTCGCCAAAACGCTCGTTGGGCTGGATACCGTTCAAAAAGGGCGGTACCGCTCATCGCAATGGCCAGGTGAAATTTTGCGGCTTGATGCTGAGCCTGTGGGACAGCTACGGCTTGAGCCGGTTTGAACTGCGCGCCGGTTCCATCAGCCAGGATGCGCGGGGCCGGTGGTATTTGAACGTGGCCGTCGAGGTGCAGGCCAAGCCATCTGCCGGAACGGCCAGCGTCGGCATCGACCTGGGGCTGAAAACCGCTGCGGTTTGCTCCAGCGGAAAGCCTTTGGAGTCGCGCACTTACCGAAAATACGAGCCCGCGCTGGCGGCAGCGCAAAGAGCCTGTAAAAAAGGCAGAGTGCGGGCGATTCACGCAAAAATTGCCAACGTGCGCAAAGATGCCATGCACAAGTTCAGCACCCGGCTGGTCAAGGAGAATGCCGCGATATTCGTAGGCAACGTCTCCAGCCAAGCGCTGATCAAAACGAAAATGGCCAAGTCCGTGCTCGACGCGGGCTGGTCAACGCTGAAGACGATGTTGGAATACAAGAGCCATCAGGCCGGTATCGTCTTTGAAGAAGTGAATGAAGCGTACACAACCCAGACTTGCTCGCGCTGCGGGGCCATCCCCGCCAGCAGTCCGAAAGGTAGGGCATGCCTTGGAATAAGAGAGTGGACTTGCAGCGATTGCGGAGCGGTCCACGACCGCGACATCAACGCGGCGAAAAACATTCTCGCGGCGGGGCATCGCCGTCTGGCAGCAGGAATCCCCGCCCTTTAGGGCGGGGAGGATGTCAAACCAGACGCAGCAGTAGCGGCACAATGATCAGCGCACGGGGCCCATGCCGCTGCCCAGTTCTCATTGTCAGGAGTGTGAGCCATGTCAGACAACACAAAGCGCCGCGAATTTCTGGTCAAAACAGCCGCCGTGCTGGCCGCAGGCAGTTCAGCCATCGCCTGCGGCGGTGGCATTGACGGCGGCGGTGCCAACGACGGCGCGGCGCAGTTCCTCTATGGCGTGGCCAGCGGCGACCCGCTGGCTGACCGCGTGATGCTCTGGACGCACGCCAAAACCGCAGGCAGCAGCGCCCCGGTTTCCCTGACTTGGGAAGTGGCCAGCGCCCCGGATTTTTACGCCATTGTCAGCACGGGCCAGGTCCATGCGCTGGCAACCAACGACTTCACCGCCAAGGCCGACGCCACCGGCCTGGCACCGGGCACCACGTATTACTACCGCTTTCGAGAGCCGACCGGCGCCAGCTCCCCCGTGGGCGTGACCCGCACTTTGCCCGCCGCTGGCGCGACCTCGGTCAAATTTGCCGTGTTTTCCTGCGCGCTCTACCCGGCGGGGTTTTTCAACGCCTATGCCGACGCCGCCGAGACGGACGCGCAGTACGCGCTGCACCTGGGCGACTACATTTACGAGCTGAGCGTCGGCCCCGACGAATTTGGCAACCGCGACGCCATCGCGCTGGGTCGAACGGCTTTCCCCGCCACCGAGCTGGTCAGCCTGGACGACTACCGGCTGCGCTACGCCCAATACCGCTCGGACCCCGATTTACAAGCGCTGCACGCCCGCATGCCGTGGATTGCCATCTGGGACGACCACGAATTTGCCGAAAACGCCTATAAAGACGGCGCCGCCACTCCCCAAAGCGAGCTTCCGGGCGGCTGGGTGGCGCGCAAGCGGGCAGCGGCCCAGGCTTGGGGCGAATGGCTGCCGGTTCGCCTGCCCGACCCGACGAACCTGCTGAAGATTTACCGCCGCTTTGACTTTGGCAGCTTGCTGTCGCTGCACATGCTCGACACGCGCATCGACGGGCGCGACCGCCAGTACAACAGCTTTGAAGACAGCGACAACGGTCTGGCGCGCTATTTGGCCGGGCAAATCCGGGTCGGCGGTGCGCCGCGTGACGCTTCGCGCCACATGATCAGCGCAGCGCAACAGGACTGGCTGACCAGCGGGCTGAACCATTCGAGCGCCGCGTGGCAGTTTCTGGGCAGCCAGGTCATCATGGCGCGGCTGTGGCTGCCCGCGTCGGTGCTGCAAAAGCTGGCGGGCGCCACGGCCACGCCGCCCACAGCCAGCCTGGCCGATTTGGGCAGCGCCATCAAAGCCTATCTGGACGCCAAAGCCACCCGCGCCGCTTCAGGCGCGCTGACGCTGGGGCAGCAAGCGCTGCTCAGCCCGCTCGTGAACCCGCGCCTGCCCTACAACCTCGACGCCTGGGACGGCTACCCGACCCAGCGCGACGCCCTCCTGAGCACCGTCAAAAACCTGAACAAAAAACTGGTTGTGCTGGCGGGCGACTCGCATAACGCCTGGTTTTCGCAGCTCACCACGGCGGGCGGCGAGCGGGTCGGCGTGGAGTTTGCTGGCAGTTCCGTCACCTCGCCCGGCCTGGAAGAATCCGGCCTGGGCACGCTGGCCGCGTCGCTGGACGGCAGCGCGCTGGTGCCGCAGCTGGGCAGCAAAGCCATCGGCGCCGGGCTGGGGCTGGTGGACGATCTCGGCTACGCCGACACGGCGCGCCGGGGCTACCTGTTGATGACGGTGACAGCGGCCAGCGTCAAGGGCGAGTATGTGTTTGTCGATACCGTCAAGTCCAAGACGTACACGGCCAGCGTGGGCCGAAGCATCACGGTCACCAGCTCGGGCGCCATCACTTACGGTTGAGGCGAGACTCGCTGCGCCCGGCAGCACGAAGACCCAGATCAAGCTTGAAGCCGCCAGCCGCCAGCCGCTACGGCTGAACTATGAAGCGGCGGCGCTGCATCCGTGAAACCGCCCATGCATCAAACAGCGCGCCAACTAAAACCCCCACAGCGTAAGCCACCATATCCAGCCACGAAAACGTCGATCCCAAAACCAGATGGCCCATCGTGGTGTGGCGGATGGCGTTGATCCACGGCGCCTGATACAGCTGGGAAAACTCCACCAGACAGGAAATCGCCAGCGCAGTCAACGCAAGGCGGCCCGTTGCCGCGCCGGGTTTGAAAAAAGCGCAGATCAGCAACACCATCAGCGCCCACAGCGCATCGCCGGGGTATTTGCCAAAAATCACGGGAAATAAAAACGGGTATTTGCGCGACGCCAACCCCAGAATAATGACGGCCACAAATCCGGCCACCAGCCATAGCCTGCTTCGCGGTACGTGCGTCATTGTGATTTCAGCGGTAAATGCTGGGGTAGTAATTTAATCTGACTTTTTCGGCAGACTGAAAGGAGTCCCACGCCATGATCATCGAAGAAATCAAGCATCGGGCCCTGATTGTGGCAGCGATCAGCTCAAGCGCAACGGGTTTACTGGCGGGAGAAAGCAAAAATACAAATGCAAGCCCAGAAGAAACCAACAAATCCTGGCTCTGGATTGGCCGCCGTGGGAAGCCTGTAAGAGTGTATTTGGCCGCGATCACGCAAGCGTTGGCAAGGACTCTGGAGAGACGGCGCATGTCGAACGCTGGAATAATACGCTGCGCCAGCGGCTTGGCCGGTTTGTACGCAAAATGCTTTTTTAGATGAATGACTGCGCTTACCGAAACCGGCTTTGCGGCACCACCTTCAACTCGCCCTCGACGGAGCCGATGTAGCCCGCCAGCGCCTTCAGCTCGGCGTGCGTGTACATCTTGGCCATCGCGCCCATGATGGGGTGGGCGCGGCCCACGGTCGGGTTGCTGTCGGTTTGATACGCCTTGAGTGCGACAAACAGGTAGTCGGCATGCTGGCCGCCTATTTTTGGATAAGTCGGATCAATCGGCTGGCTGAAATTGGCACCGTGGCAGGAGGCGCAATTGGCCTTGCCCAGCAGCGCCTGCACTTGGGCGCTCGGTTCGCTCGACGGCTTGGCGGGCAGCGCGCCATCGGTCGCTACGCCGCTGGCGCTGTAATAAGCCGCCAGATCGGCTATGTCCTGCTCGGTCAGCGAGGCGGCAATGCTGCGCATGGTTGGGTGCCTGCGCTCGCCTTGTTTGTACGCGTGCAGGGCGGCAGACAGGTAGGGCGCGCTCTGGCCGGAAATCATCGGCACCTTGTAAACCTCGGGAAACGAGGCTTGGTAGCCCACGATGCCGTGGCAGCCTATACACATGGCGTTCTTGGACTGGCCGGCTTTGGCGTCGCCCTTGATGGCCTGCGCCTGGCTGGAAGCCACCGCACACAAGACCGTCAGAGCCAATAAGGGGGTCAAGAGCTTGTTCATTTTTTTCACGCACAATCCAGTCAGAATTCGTCGTAGAAAACAGCGACCTCTTTCATTTTGCGCGCTGGAATCCCAAGCCGGTTCCGGGTAATCCCTTGCGAAGCCCTATCCTTTTACATTTGAAACGCCACCTCCATGAAATTTCACGGCACCCAAAATTACGTCGCCACCCCAGACTTGATGCTGGCCGTCAACGCCGCCGCCACCTTGCAAAAACCGCTGCTGGTCAAGGGCGAACCCGGCACCGGCAAAACCATGCTGGCCGAAGAAGTGGCGCAAGCCCTGAACCTGCCGCTGCTGCAGTGGCACATCAAATCGACCACCAAAGCGCAGCAAGGCCTGTACGAATACGACGCCGTTTCGCGCCTGCGCGACTCGCAGCTCGGCGACGAGAAGGTCAAGGACATTCACAACTACATCGTCAAGGGCGTGCTGTGGCAGGCGTTCACGGCAGATCAGCCGGTGGCGCTGCTGATCGACGAAATCGACAAGGCC
>CAIYKK010000661.1 GCA_903926695.1 uncultured Burkholderiales bacterium | reverse complement strand
GATGAAACGCACCGCCTGGTGTACGCCGCCGACGACGCTGACCTCGATGTAATCGCCTGCCGGGGGCATTACGACGACTGAAGTTTTTTTAAAAATGCCAACCGCAAGGAATTTCATGAGCCTGATTCAACCGCTGCCCGCCGGGCCGCTGGACATCGTGGGCGACATTCACGGTGAATTCGATGCGCTGTGCTGCCTCATGTACCACCTGGGCTATGACGCTGAAGGCGGCCATCCCGAGGGGCGCATGCTGGTGTTTGTCGGCGATTTTTGCGACCGGGGGCCGGACAGCCCGGCGGTGCTGGCGTGGGTGCAGACGCTGGTCGAGGCCGGGCGCGCCGTGGCGGTGCTGGGCAATCACGAAATCAACCTGCTGCGCGAAAAGACCAAAGACGGCTCGGGCTGGTTTTTTGACGCCCGCGTCAAGCTCGACCACGACAAATACGCGCCCTACCAGCGCCCGGACGCCGCAGCGCGGGCGCGCATCGTGGCCTTTTTGTCGCGGCTGCCGGTTGGGCTGGAGCGCGCCGACCTGCGCGTCATCCATGCAGCCTGGCTGCCCGCGCAGATCGAGGCGGTGCGGCAATTGCCGCTGGGCAGCGTGCGCAAGCACTATGACGCCTGGGAGCGGGCGGCGCGCCAGCAGACGACGCGCGCCAAGCTGGAGCAGCGCATGGCCGACGAGCTGGAGCGCTGGGAGCACGGCCTCGAAGACCGCCGCCTCCAGCCGCCGTTCATGCCCGCCCACGCCGAGTTTGAAGCGGGCAATGAGCTGAAAAATCCGCTCAAAGCGCTGACCTGCGGGGTCGAATGTAAAGCGAAAGAGCCGTTTTATTCAGGCGGTAAATGGCGCTTTGCCCAGCGGATGCAGTGGTGGGACGAATACGCTGACGCCACGCCCGTGGTGATCGGCCACTATTGGCGGCGTCTGAACGCGGTGGACCGCAGCGCGCTGGTCAAAGGCGGCCCGGATCCGTTCGCGCAAACCGAGCCGCTGTCCTGGCACGGCAAGCGGCGCAATGTGTTTTGCGTCGATTTTTCGGCGGGCGGGCGCTGGACCGAGCGCAAAGCAGGCACGCCGGTCGGGAAAAACTTCAAGCTGGCCGCGCTGCGCTGGCCCGAGCGCACGATTCAGTTTGATGACGGCAGCCAAGCGGCAACCGGCGACTGAACCGCACGAACGCTTACAGGCGGCTGAGCAATTCAGCCTTCTTGGCGGAATATTCCTGCTCGCTCAGAATGCCCCGGCTTTGCAGCGCGGCGAGTTTTTCCAGGCTGGCAAAAATGTCGCCGTCGCCGCCGGAACTGGCGGGCGCGCTGTTGGCGGGTGCCGCGTTGTAGGCCGGAGGGTTGTTGTAGCTGCCATTGTTATTGGCGGGCACAAAAGACGGCGCGGGCTGAACCGGCGCGGCAGGCGCTACGCCGTTGACGCTCACGACCGGCAGGCGCGACAAATCAACATAACCATACTGGCTGGAAAACGACGGCGTCGGGCTGCCGCTTTGCTGCGACACGCCGCCGATTTGGTGATCCAGCGTGTCGTAAATCGTCACGCCGCCGTTGGACTCAATCGCCAAACGGTGCGCCTGCGAGAACCACGCATAGCGCATGCCGTTCTGGCCGCCCGAGCTGCTGGGGAATTTCAAATCCGGCCCCCACCAGTCCGGCGGTGCCGGGGCAAACAGGCTGTTCGGGTTGTTCGAGCCGTTGGACGACGCGCCGCCCCAGCTGTTGACGGACGTGTTGCCGTTTTGGCTCTGGCTTTGAAAGCTGCCGGTGCGGATCAAATCGGGCTGGCTGGCCACGAGGCGGGCGAGTTCGGCGCACAGGTTATCGACGCGGCCTTTGAGGTAGTTATTGAACATGTCGCCGATCATGGTCATGCCGCCCTGCATCCACTGGCCGGAGCCGCCGAATTCGGGGTGGCTGAACTGGGCCATGCTGCCGTTGCCGTTGATGACCGAGTCGAGCATGGACGCCACAGCGTCAAAGCTGAAGCCGTGGCGCTGGGCCACTTCCTGAATGGCCTGCTGGCCTGCGGGGGAAAGTTGGGGCATAAAAAAACAATCTGTAAGGGTAAAAAGTGGCGTTCGGCAAAGCCGGGCTGGATCATGGACTTTATTCGATTTCTCCGCGCCTTGTCCTGAGCCGTGCGGTGTGGCGGCGCAAAAATCCCGGCCCGCTTTGTGAACGGCGGGCCGGGACGGCGGCGGGGCACGGCGGGGCGCGGCGGGCGCGTCACATGCCGTATTTGGCTTTGGCGTCGCTCACGCAGGTGTCTTTGGCCATGCCCGCCAGCGCATCGCAGCGCTCGACGGCGGCTTTGTAGTTGGCGGCGCGCATTTCGCTGGTGGCTTCCTGCTTGGCGTCGTTGATGGTGTTGGTCTTGTTCATGTTGCCGTCCGCGACGGCCTTAACGACCTTGGCCTCCTCTTTCGCTTTGACATACGCGGCCTTGGCGTCCTTGACGCACACGTCCTTGGCGTTGCCCGCGAGGTCGTCACATTTTTCCTTGGCCGTGCTGTACGCCGTATCGGCTTTGACCATGGCGACGCTCTGGGTGTGCTTGGCGCTGGGCTTGTACTGGGCTTCGAGTTCGGCTTTGGCGACTTTTTGCGCGCCTCTGGCCTCGGACATGCAAATGTCCTTGGCATTGGCGCTGAGTTCGGCGCATTTGGCGCGGCTGGCTTTGTAGTCGGCGCTGATACGGTCTTTTTGCGCGCTGTATTCGGCTGACGTCAAGGCGGAGGCGGGTCCGGCAAAAAAGCCCGCCACAACAACGCCCAACAAAAGAAACAGGTTTTTCATAAAAATCACTCCCGGATGGTTCTCGAATTAAAAAAGGCTTGGGTTCTTGCAGGCCGACGTTGATGCCGCGCTTGCGTCTGGCGACATCGGGACAACGCTTTGTGCGGCACAGGCAAGCCTGCTGCGAACGGTTAAAGACTAACGGAGCGAGCGCAGGTCAACAGGTAGGCTGGCAGAGGTGAACCGCGTAGGCTCGTGCCTACAGCCAGGGCAGGTTGGCGCCCAATGCCCGGCGCGGCGCTGCTTCAGCCCTGACGCAAGCCGTCCACCGTCTGGCGCAGGTGCGCAATCCAGGCGCGGCGCTCGCGGCCTTCGGCCTGCTGGGGTTGTCCGTAATGCACCACCGCTGTGATGGGCGGCGAACACACGGTGCGCCAAATGGAGCCGATCAGCGTTTCATCGCCCACGTAGCTGGGCGCGTGGCTGGTCAGGCCGCTGGCCCGATCCACAAAACGCAGGCCGACCGGCTGGGCGGGCGCGTCGGCCATCACGGCGGCCTGCAGCAGGTTGGCGTGAAACGGCAGCAGCTCGCGCCCGTCGCCAATCGTGCCTTCGGGGAACACCGCCAGCACTTCGTTGTCGCGCAGCGCCGCTTCCATCAGACCAACCATGCGCAGCGCGTCACGGCGCGAACTGCGCTCGATGTAAAGCGTGCCCGCCGCCGTGGCCAGCGTGCCGATCAGCGGCCAGTCCTGCACGTCGGATTTGGACACAAAACGGCAGTTCCGCGCCGCGTGCATCACCGGAATATCGAGCCAGGAGATATGGTTAGCCACCAGCAGCACCGGGCCGGTGACGGGCGGGCGGCCACGCACTTCCAGCGTGATGCCCATGTGGCCCAGCACGTCCACGGCCCAGACCTGGAGGCGGCTGTTTTGCTGCTCGGGCGGCAGGCGCGGCAGACGCACTGTCACAAGCCATAGACCAGCCGCGACATGGCCGAGCACGCGCAGCAAGCGCCAGCAACCCTTGAGGCGGCGCATCATGCCAGCGCCCTGTGCGCGCTGAACGCTTTAAACCCGGCCACTGGCCCACGCCCGCACTGCGGCATGCCTCAAGCGCGCTCGAAAGCGACCTGTCCGCCCACCAGCGTGCAGCGCACACGGGCGGGCAGCTCGTAGCCCGAAAACGGCGTGTGTTTGCCCTGACTGCGCAGCGCGGCGGGATCGACCGTCCAGCGGTTGTCCGCCTCAAACACACAGATATCGGCCACGCCGCCTTTGACCAGCCGCCCGGCGCTGGCTTGCAGCGTGCCCAGCGCGTTGCCCAGCACGCGGGCCGGTTCGCTGGTCAACACGGCGAGCGCCCGCATTAAACCGGCCTGGCTGTCTTCGCCCCATTTGCAGGCCAGCCCGAGCAGCAGTTCCAGCCCGGTTGCGCCCGGCTCGGCCTGGGCGAATGGCAGGGTTTTGGCGTCTTCATCGACCGGGTTGTGGTCTGAAACCAGTGCGTCAATCGTGCCGTTGAGCAGGCCTAAGCGCAGCGCGTCGCGGTCGCGCTGCTGGCGCAGCGGCGGATCGAGGCGCATGCGGCTGTCGAAATAGCCAATGTCCACATCGGTCAGGTGCAGACTGTTGATGCTGACATCGCAGGTCACGTTCAAGCCCTCGGCCTTGGCCTGGGCGACCAGCGCCACGCCCGCCGCGCTGCTAATGCGGCACAGGTGAACGCGTACGCCTGTGGCGCGCACCAGGTCAAAAATCGTGTGCAGCGCGATGGTTTCAGCCAGCACCGGCACGCCGCTCAGGCCCAGCCGGGTAGCGAGCGCGCCGCTGGCGGCCACGCCCTTGCCCAAATGAACTTCCTGCGGGCGCAGCCAGACGCTGTAGCCAAACGTGGCGGCGTACTGCATGGCGCGCATCAACACCTGCGTGTTCGCCAGCGGCACCTCGGCCTGACTGAAGCCGACGCAGCCCGATTCGGTCAACTCGACCATCTCGGTCAGCGCCTCGCCTTTTAAAGCGCGGGTCAGCGCGCCCAGCGGAAAGACGCGCGACTGGTGCAGCTTTTCGGCGCGGAACTTGAGCATTTCAACCAGGCCCGGCTCATCCAGCACCGGGTCGGTGTCGGGCGGGCAGACCAGGCTGGTCACGCCCCCGGCGACGGCGGCGGCCAGTTCGCTTTCCAGCATGCGTTCGTGCTCGTGGCCCGGCTCGCGCAGCCGCGCCGACAGGTCAATCAGGCCGGGCGCGACGACGCAGCCCGTGGCGTCAATGGTTTTGTTCGGCGTGAAATCGGCCAGCTTGCCGTTCAGCGAGACGATGCGGCCAGCGGCAATCGCCAAATCGCCGACCTGGTCAAAGCCGGTGGCCGGGTCGATCACGCGACCATTTTTAATGAGAAGTTTCATTTTATTTTTCCGGAAAAAAAGCCGTTGCGGACAGCCAGTCACAGACAGCGGGAGGCGCGGTTGCCCGTCCGTCCAAGTTCCGGCCGCAGGACCGGCTTTGCCGGACTGCAGGCGGGGCGGCCCCCTCGGGGGGCAGCGCATTACACGAAGTGAAAAGCGTGGGGGTCATCCTTATGCTTCATTTCCTGCAACGATGCTCATCACGGCCATGCGCACCGCAATGCCAAAAGTGACCTGCGGCAAGATCACGCTTTGTGCGCCATCAACCACCGCCGAGTCGATTTCCACGCCCCGGTTGATCGGGCCGGGGTGCATGACGATGGCGTCGGGCTTGGCCAGCTGCAGCTTTTCCGGGGTCAGGCCAAAGCTTTTGAAAAACTCCTGGCTGCTGGGCAGCAGCGCGCCGTTCATGCGCTCGTTTTGCAGGCGCAGCATGATGATCACATCGGCGCCGCGAATGCCTTCTTCGAGCGTGTTGCACACGCGCACGCCCATTTGCGCCATGTCGGCAGGCACGAGGGTTTTGGGGCCGACGACGCGCACTTCGGCGCAACCCAGCGTGGTCAGCGCGTGAATGTCAGAGCGGGCGACACGCGAATGCAGCACGTCACCGACGATGGCGACCGTCAGATTGCTGAAGTCTTTTTTGTAGTGGCGGATGGTGTACATGTCCAGCAAGCCCTGCGTCGGGTGCGCGTGGCGACCGTCGCCCGCGTTGATGACGTGAACATGCGGCGCAACGTGCTGGGCGATCAAATACGGCGCACCGGATTCGCTGTGGCGCACGACAAACAAATCGGCGGCCATCGCGCTCAGGTTGGCAATCGTGTCGAGCAGCGACTCGCCTTTGGACGCCGAGGAGCGGGCAATGTCCAGATTGATCACGTCGGCGGACAGGCGCGTCGCGGCAATTTCAAACGTCGTGCGGGTGCGGGTGGAGTTTTCAAAAAACAGGTTAAAAACGCTTTTACCGCGCAGCAGCGGGACTTTTTTGACCTCGCGGCTGCTGACAGACACGAAGTTGGCGGCGGTGTCGAGAATCTGCGTCAGGATGGCTTTGGGCAGGCCTTCGGTGGACAGCAGGTGAATGAGTTCACCGTTCTTGTTGAGTTGGGGATTTCGTCGGTACAACACGCTGGGGGTTCCTTGTTTCCTTTTTTGCGCTGGCGCGCGCAAGGGCGCTCCGGCGGGGTGTTTTGAAGTAGGCGCGGGTGAATCGGCGCTCAGTGTCGTGTCATGCTTTCATTGCCGGGGCGCCACACTAAGCGGGATGTTCCTGCAATTGAAAGCTGAAACGCCCATCGTCGGCGCGGACCAGCGCCAGCGTCTGGGTGGCGGGCAGAGTGACACGCGCTACGGCCAGATCGGCCTGCACGGGCAACTCGCGCCCGCCTCTGTCCACCAGCACCATGAGTTTGACGCTGGCCGGGCGGCCATAGTCAAACAGTTCATTCAGCACGGCGCGGAGGGTGCGCCCGGTGTAAAGCACATCGTCAATGACGATCAAATGCGCGCCGTTGACATCAAACGGCAGCAGCGTCTGGCCGCTGGCAGACAGGCCGCGCTGCGAAAAATCATCGCGGTGCATGGCGGAAGACAAAACGCCGCATTCATCGCTCAAGCCCAAATCTTTTTGCAGGCGCTGAACCAGCCAGACACCGCCCGAGGCCACGCCCACCAGACGCGGCGGCTGGCCGCAGGTGTCCAAGTGCTGGCGCAGGCCGTGCAGCAGGTCGGTGTACAGCGCCTCAGCGTCGAGGACCAGACTGGTCATGGAAGGCTCCTTAAAAATTGTTCCAGAATGATGCAGGCTGAAGCGGCGTCGGCATCTTTGGCACCGCTGGCCAGCGCTTCGGTGGTGCTGTAGCGCTCATCGACTTCAAACACCTGCAGGCCAAAACGCCCGCGCAACTGGCGCGCAAACTTCTGGGCGCGCACGGTGTTTTCGTGACTCGCGCCGTCGGGGTGAAATGGAATGCCGACAACCAGCGCATCGGGCTGCCACAGCTTGATGCGCGCTTCAATCAGCGGAAAGCGGGCGTTGCCCTCGGCGGCAATGGTGGCTTGCGGGCTGGCGGTGCGCGTCAGGATGTTGCCCGACGCGACGCCGGTGCGTTTAAAACCGTAGTCAAACGCCAGAAACATCTGCAGCTTGATCGCTTGCGGGGAGGCTTTGTTCAGCAGCTTGCCAGGCTGGTCGCGGTCCAGCTCCGGCGTTTGCGCTGGCTCATGCATGACCGGCAACGGGCGAGAGCATCCAGCTTTGCAGGCCGAGCAGCATCAGCGCTTTTTCATAACGCTCATTGACCGGCGTGTCGAAAATCACGCCCAAGTCGGCGGCGACGGTAAGCCAGCTGTTGTCGAGCAACTCGGATTCAAGCTGGCCTTCGCCCCAGGCCGAGTAGCCCAGCGAGACAAACACGCGGCGCGGGCCTGCGCCCGTGGACAGCGCTTCGAGCACATCGCGGGACGTGGTCATTTCGAGCCCGCCGGGAATCGACAGGGTCGAGGCGTAAATCGCTTCTTTGCCGGGCAGCATGGATTCGTGCAGCACAAAACCGCGCTCGGTCTGCACCGGGCCGCCCTGAAACACCGGCGCCAGCGTCAGGTCATCGCGGCGCAGCGGCAGATCGACTTTGTCGAACAGCTCCTTGACGTTGATGTCGCCGGGCTTGTTGATGACCAGTCCGAGCGCGCCGCGCTCGCTGTGCTCGCACATGTACACCACACTTTTGGCAAAAGCCTCGTCTTCCAGACCGGGCATGGCAATTAGAAAGTGGTGCGTAAGGTTGATCGAAGAGGGAATATCCTGGGCCATCGGCTGATTTTACGCGCTGGGGCATCATCGCCGGATGGATAAAAAATACACAACCGGCCTGATGTGGTTCAGACGCGATCTGCGCACGCACGACAATGCGGCGCTCTACCACGCCCTGAAATCGTGCCGCCAAGTGTTTTGCGTGTTTGTGTTTGACCGCGATATTCTGGACGCCCTGCTCCGCGCCGACCGCCGGGTCGAGTTCATCCGCGAGTCGCTGGTGGAGCTTGACGCGCAACTGTGCCAGCTCGGGCTGGAGCACGGCGTGGCGCACGCTGGCTTGATCGTGCGCCACGACACCGCCGCCAGCGCCCTGCCCGCGCTGGCCACCCAGCTTTCAGTCGATGTAGTTTTTGCCAACCACGACGACGAGCCGCAGTCCCTGGCGCGCGACGCTGGCGTGCAGGCCAGTCTGGCGGCGCAGGGAACGGCGTTTCACAGCTTTAAGGACCATGTGATTTTTGAGCGCGGCGAGGTGCTGACGCTGGCGGGCAAGCCCTACAGCGTGTTTACGCCCTATAAAAACGCCTGGCTGAAAAAAGTCAACGCGTTTTATCTAAGCGACTATCCGGTGGAAAAATACGCCGCCGCGCTGGCCAGCCGCCCCGAGGCCGAGCGCCAGCCGGTGCCGACGCTGGCCGATCTCGGGTTTGAAGCCACCAATCTGTCCGCCCTGAAAATCCCGACCGGCAGCCGGGGCGGCGCGGCCCTGTTTGAGGACTTTGCGGGCCGCATGGCACGCTACCAAAGCACCCGCGATTTTCCGGCGCTCAAAGGCCCGAGTTATCTGGGTGTGCATCTGCGTTTTGGTACGGTGTCGATCCGCCAGCTGGCGGCGAGCGCGCTGGCACAGTCGCACACCGGCTGCGAAGGCGCGGCGACGTGGCTCAGCGAGCTGATCTGGCGCGATTTTTACGCCCAGATTTTGAGCAATTTTCCGCACGCGGCGCAGCGCGCTTTCAAGCCGACCTATGACGCGGTGGTGTGGGAGCAAGGTGCGCAGGCCGAAGCGCTGTTCACAGCGTGGTGCGAGGGCCGCACCGGCTATCCGCTGGTCGATGCGGCAATGGTGCAACTCAACCAGACAGGCTACATGCACAACCGCCTGCGGATGGTAACGGCGAGTTTTCTGGTGAAAGATTTGGGGCTGGACTGGCGTTGGGGCGAACGTTATTTTGCCCAGCACCTCAACGATTTTGATTTGGCCTCGAACAACGGCGGCTGGCAGTGGGCGGCGAGCACGGGTTGCGACGCGCAGCCGTATTTCCGCATTTTTAACCCGCTGAGCCAGAGCGAAAAATTCGATGCTGATGGCAAATTTATCCGACGGTATCTGCCGGTGCTGGCCGGGCTGCCCACCCGCGCCCTGCATAGCCCGTGGCTGGCGAGTCCGATGGAGCTGCTGGCGGCGGGCGTGACGTTAGGCGAAAACTACCCGAGGCCCATCGTGCAGCATGACCAGGCGCGGGCGCTGACGCTGCAGCGCTACGCGGTGGTCAAGGCTGCCTAAAACCGCCTGCTGTGTTGAAACGCCGAGGCCCGGCTGGTGGCCTCGGGCCTGTCAGATGGGCACGACCGCTGCCTCAGCCGAGCAGTAATGCCGCACCAGTTTCATCAGCTCGTCTTCAGAGTACGGCTTGCCCAGGTAGTGGTTGACACCCAGCTCCTTGGCGTGCTCGTGGTGTTTACCGGCAATGCGCGAGGTGATCATGATGATGGGCAGGCGCTTGAGGCGCTCATCGCCCCGAATGTTGCGGGCCAGGTCAAAACCGTCCATGCGCGGCATTTCAATGTCCGACAGCACCACGGCCGGCAGTTCGTCGCGCAGGCGGTCCAGCGCCTGCAGCCCGTCTGCGGCCAGCGCCACACGGTAGCCGTCGCGTAGCAACATGCGCTGGGTGACGCGGCGCACGGTGATCGAGTCATCCACCACCAAGATAAGCGGAATTTTCGGCGCAACCGGCATCATGCCCGGCATTCTGACGGCGCTGCCAGTCGCATCGCCGCCCAGCATGTGCGGCTCTGCGCGGTCGGCGCTCCAGGAGCGCGCCTGATGGCCATACACCGCCGCCAGCGCCACCGGGTTGTAAATTAGCACCACGGCACCCGAAGGCAGCACCGACATACCCGCCATGCCCGGCAGGCGCGAGAGCTGCGGCCCCAGGTTTTTAACCACCACTTCTCGGTTGCCCAGCACTTCATCGACGTGCAGCGCAATGCGTTGGGCAGCGCTTCGGAAAATCACCACCGGCGTGTTTTTGGACTGCGTCTCGCTGCTGTGGCGCGAGGCCTGCAGCAAGGCGCCCGCCCAGAAAAACGGCACCGGCTCGCCTGCGACATCGAGCGTGCCGCTGTTGTAAGCCTGCTGCAGCTCCTTGATGGAGATGCGGCGCACGGTTTCGACCACATTGGCCGGTATGCCCACGGACAGCTTGTCAGCGCGGATCATCACCACCTGCGTCACGGCCGTGGTCAGCGGCAGCACCAGCTTGAAGTGCGAACCCTTGCCGGTCACGGTGGACGTTTCAATCCGCCCGCCTAACGCATTGACTTCAGAGCGGACCACTTCCATGCCGATGCCGCGTCCGGCCAGCTCAGTCACCTGGGCGGCCGTTGAAAAACCCGGCAAAAAAATCAGGTTGGCCGCTGCCGATTCATCGAGTGCCTGATCGGCGCGGATCAGGCCGCGCTGGATCGCCAACTGGCGGATGCGCACCAGATTCAGCCCGGCGCCGTCATCGCTGAAATTGATCGACACGTCGTTGCCGTCCTGGCGGACGTGGATGCTGATCAGGCCGACAGCATCTTTGCCAGCAGCGGCGCGGGCTTCGGGCGACTCAATGCCGTGGGTCACGCAGTTGCGCAGCAAATGCTCAAAGGCGGGCACCATGCGTTCGAGCATGCCCCGGTCCATTTCGAGGGTGCCGCCCAGCAGGTCCAGGCGCACTTGCTTGCCGGTTTCCTTGGAAATCTGGCGCACCACGCGGTACAGACGCTCGGAAATGCCTTCAAACTCGACCATGCGGGTGCGCAGCAGATCGCGCTGCAGTTCGCGGGTTTGGCGGGCCTGGGCGATCAAATCGTCTTCCGTCGCTTCAATCGTGCGCTGCAAAGTGCGCTGCACAGTAGCAACGTCATTCACCGATTCGGCCATCATGCGGGTCAATTCCTGCACCCGCGTGAAGCGGTCGAACTCCAGCGGGTCAAAACCGGCCTTGGCTTCTTTGGCCAGGGCCAGGCGCGACTGCATCTGGGTTTCGGCCTGCAGTTCAATGTCGCGCAGCTGCAGGCGCAGGCGGGTCAAGTTACCGCTCATGTCGTTGAGGGAGTCGCGCAGCTGGGCGACTTCAGCCTCCAGACGCGAGCGGGTGATCATCACCTCGCCAGCCTGGTTGACCATGCGGTCGAGCAGTTGGGAGCGCACGCGGATGGATGCGGTCGCGGCCTGGCGCACCGGCTGCATGAGCATGGCCTGGGGCGCAGGAATGGCGGGCTTGCTGGCGAGGCCGGTGGTGCCGGAAACTTCGGATGCGCCGGAAGCCTGGGGCGCATCCTGCGGCTCAAGGTGCAGCTCGGTGACCTGCGGCGGCGCTGCTTGCGCGATGCTGATGGGCTCTTGCGCGCCAGTGGCATCCATGCGGCGCAGGGTGTCAAAAGTGGCCTGTATGCCGTCAAGACGGGTCAGCAAAGGCTCGAATTCCTGGGTGTGCGCCGCGTCGGACCCCACAAAGTCGATTTCGGACTCAATCCGGTGGGCCATTTCACCCAGGCGCAAAGCGCCAGCCAGGCGGGCGCTGCCTTTGAGCGTGTGCAGCACGCGCAGCACTTCCAGGCGTGCGCTGTGGAGGTCTGGCTGCTCGGCCCACTGGCGCAATGCGCCGCTCAGGCGAGGCATCAGTTCCAGGCATTCTTCTTCAAAAATGGGGAATAAATCCGGGTCAATCGCATCAACCGCGTCGATATCTTCATCAACGCCGTGGTGATGGTCCAGCACCTTGCTCAGCGCTGGAACTGGAACTGGAACTGGAACTGGAACTGGTGCCGGATCGAGGTCTTCGAGCGCCCATTCGGAATCGGCAAAAATACTGTAAAGATCGTCCTTATCGGCGGCGCCCGTCGCGCCCGAATCAGGAAACTCCAGGTGGTTCAGCCGCTCAAGGATGTCGGCCTGCGGATGGCGCAAAAATCCCGCAGCAAACTGGTGCAGCAGGCGGCGTATGTCCTCTGAGGCATCGATGAATACCTGGCTGTAAACAAGACCGTAGTTATGGTGATCGCGTGAATTCTGCAGCGCGTGCTCCAGCGCACGGGCCATTTCCGACAGCGCATGAAAGCCGACCGTTGCGGAGCTTCCCGCCAGGGAGTGGGCAAGCGCCACCGTGGAAGCACTGACCACCTGATCGCCTTCACGCGACCATTCGGTCACCTCCTTGACCAGCCGACTGGACCACTGGTCAGCCTCACCCACATAGACGTTGTAAAGCGCCGTCCCAATGCGCAGGTCTCCAATGCGCGTGACGTTTTCTTCCGGTGCATCGTTTAAGGGTAAAACGACTGCAGGCGCTACTGGAGCGGACTCCACCGCAGGCTCGATGGCCTCGAAGATTTCGTCCGCCGCCAGAAACTGCTGGACAAAATCTTCTTCCGACAGCTCAATCGCTTCAACCGACACCGGTTCCGGCGCCACGGGCACCGCTGCAGCGGGCACCGCCTCTTCTGCCATGGAAAACGCAAAAAAGCCTTCCAACTCAATATCGGTCAGCTCGGTGACGGACGTGTCTGCCAACGCCATAACCTCTGCAGCAACCGCCGGGACTTCAGCGGACTGGGCGGGCTCGGCGACCTGTTCCAGTTCGGCATCGAACAGGAAATCAAACTCCGTGTCTGGCGCAGCCTCTTCCGCTGCCTCTATCTCTGCGACGTACGGCAATTCGATGTCGGCGCTGACCAGCGTCTGGGCCTGGATCTGCACGACTTCGGCGGGCGCGGAAACAGCGGGCTGCTCGTGTGCTTGCAGCGTGGCTTGAGCTGCAGGGGTAGCGTCCGAAGCGCCGGTGGCCGGTTTTGAGAGTTGCAGAGCGCTGTAGCGCCCCTCAATGCGCATGGCTTCAGCGCTGTTGCGAAACGGCACCGCCGACCACGAATCATCCTGATTGGCCGCAATCGCCGTCACCCAGGATTGGAAAGCGGCGATGACCTCAGAGCACAAAGTTCGGAACTCTTTGCTGGCGGGCTTTTGATCTGCCAGCCAGCTGTTGAGCATTTGCTCCAGCGCCCAGCCAGCCTCGCCGAACTCGTTCAACCCGACCATGCGGGCGCTGCCCTTGAGCGTGTGAAAAGCGCGCCGCAGCACCGTTAAATGCTCGACATCGGACGGATCGTGCATCAGCTCGTTAATCGCCTGGGTGGCGTTTCCGATGACTTCGCTCGCCTC
>CAIYKK010000660.1 GCA_903926695.1 uncultured Burkholderiales bacterium | reverse complement strand
TGCAAATCGAACACCGTGGCGACCAGCGCCGAGCGCTCTTCGCCCGCCTTGCCGAGAGAAATGCGCTGCACCGGCACCGTGCGCACCAGCACGTCGCCCGGCGCTTTGGCCTGCGCATTGTTCGGGAAATGCTCGTGGTGAATGCCGCCGAAATACGGGAAACCCACCTGCGCGCCCTCGTGGCTGGCGGCGTCGCCCTCCATCACCGAGAGTTTCAGGCTGACTTCCTGGCCGTGGCGCGCTTCTTTGGACTCCAGGTTCCACTGGCCCTCATCGGCGCGGCCGTCCGGCCCCCAGCGAAAACCAATCGCGCCGTTGGGCAGAACCACTTTGCCGCTCGCGTCGAACGCGACGGTTTTCCAGTCCGGGTTGTTCGCCTGGCCGAGATTGCCGTTGAAGTCGGAAGCGCGCACATAGCGGTCTGGGACCAGCACGGTGTTGCCGTTTTCCAGCGTATGTTCTTTCAGCATGACCAGCATAGGCAGGTCGGTGTAGCGCCGGGCGTAGTCGTCAAAGTAGGCCGAGCGCGGCTTGCCGTTGCCACCGAAATAGAAATCCTTCAGGATCACATGGCCCATCGCCATCGCGACGGCGGCGTCGGTGCCCTGCTTGGGGTGCAGCCACAGGTCGGACAGCTTGGCGACTTCCGAATAATCGGGCGTGATGGCCACGGTCTTGCAGCCCTTGTAACGCACTTCGGTGAAAAAGTGGGCGTCAGGCGTGCGCGTCTGCGGCACGTTGGAACCCCAGGCAATGATGAAGCTGGAGTTGTACCAGTCGGCCGATTCGGGCACGTCGGTCTGTTCGCCCCAAACCTGCGGGCTGGACGGAGGCAGGTCGCAATACCAGTCGTAAAAGCTCATGCAGACGCCGCCAATCAGCGACAGGTAGCGCGAACCGGCGGCATAGCTGACCATAGACATGGCCGGAATCGGCGAAAAGCCGATGATGCGGTCAGCGCCGTGTTGCTTGATGGTGTAAACGTTGGACGCGGCGATCAGCTCGTTGATCTCGTCCCAGCTGGAGCGCACAAAGCCGCCCAAACCGCGCACGCTCTGGTAATCGCGGCGCTTGGCCTCGTCCTGCACCACGGCAGCCCAGGCCTCAACCGGGGCCAGCGTAAGGCGCGCTTCGCGCCAGTGCTTGAGCAGACGGGCGCGGATCATCGGGTATTTGACCCGGTTGGCGCTGTACAGATACCAGCTGTAGCTGGCACCACGGGCGCAGCCGCGTGGCTCGTGATTGGGCATGTCCCAGCGGGTGCGCGGGTAATCGGTCTGCTGGGTTTCCCAGGTGACGATGCCGCCTTTGACATACACCTTCCACGAACATGAACCCGTGCAGTTCACGCCGTGGGTGCTACGCACGATTTTGTCGTGCGCCCAGCGGTTGCGGTAGGCGTCTTCCCAGGTGCGGTCTTCCGCCGTGGTGACGCCGTGGTCGCCCGAAAACGATTCCCTTGGATTGGAAAAGTGGCTGAGGCGGTCTAGAAAATGACTCATTTGTGTCTCCGATAAGCCGGTAAAAAGTCAGTGAAAAGTGCGATGCGCGGGGAGGGAGCAAGGCGGGTCAAGGGTTCTTGATCTCGGCGCCTGCGCGCAGGTAAAACCACCAGTTCAGCACCAGGCACAGGGCGTAAAAAATCGCAAAGCCGTACATGGCGTTCTGCGGCGTGCCAGCCTTGATCTGCGCGCCGATCACCACCGGGGCGATAAACGCGCCATACGCAGCAATCGCCGAAGTCCAGCCCAGCACCGGGCCAGCCTGCTGGC
>CAIYKK010000659.1 GCA_903926695.1 uncultured Burkholderiales bacterium | reverse complement strand
CTGATTTTTGACGGCCTGCTGGAAGTCGCCTCGCGGCGCTTCAAGGCGTAGGGCTGCTGGCTTCAGGCCACCACGCCGCGCTGGCGCAACTCGCTGATTTGCGTTTCGCTCAAGCCCACTTCGCGCAGTACCGCGTCGGTGTCCTGGCCCAGCGTCGGCGCGTTGCGCTGGTGGCTGCCGGGCGTGAGCGAGAGTTTGGGCACAAAACCCGGCACGGCCAGCGCGCTGCCGTCGTCCATCGTGACCGATTCGAGCATGCCGCGCGCCGCGTAATGCGGGTCGGCGGCGATGTCGGCGACGGTGTAGATTTTCCCGGCGGGCACGTCGGCTTTGTCCAGCGCGGCCAGCACTTCATCGACGCTCAGGGTTTGCGCCCACTGGCCGATGGCCGCGTCCAGCTCGTCCACCCGCGCCACGCGCCCGGTGTTGCTGGCCAGGCCCGGATCGTTGCCCAGATCGGGCAGCCCAATGCAGGCCATGAGGCGTTTGAAAATGCTGTCGCCATTGCCCGCAATCAGCACATAAGCGCCTGCGCTTTCGGCGCGCCCTGCGTTTCCCGCGCTGTCCGCGTCGCGGAGATTTGGGCTGGTCGAGGCTGGCCCTGCGCTGGCGGCAGGCGCTGTTTCGTCCCGGCAGCGGTAGGCGTTGGTGGGCGCGATGCCGGGCAGGGCGCTGCCCGCCGGGCCGCGCACCGCGCCGAACGCGCTGTATTCGGGCAACAGGCTTTCCATGCAGTTGAACACCGCCTCGTACAGTGCCACGTCAATCACCTGGCCGACGCCGTGCGCGTTGCGGTGGTGCAGCGCCATCAAAATGCCGATGACGCCATGCAGCGCGGCCAGCGTGTCGCCGATGCTGATGCCCACGCGCACCGGCACCCGGCCCGGCTCGCCGCTCAAGTGGCGCAGGCCGCTCATGGCTTCGGCCACCATGCCAAAGCCGGGCCGGTCGCGGTAGGGGCCGCTCTGGCCGTAGCCGCTGATGCGCAGCATGATCAGGCGCGGGTTCATCGCCTGCAATGCGTCGGGACCGAGACCCCAGTCTTCCATTGCGCCGGGGCGGAAGTTTTCGATCAAAACATCGGCTTCTTGGGCCAACTGGCGGATGATGTCTTGCGCCTCGGGCTGGCGCAGGTCCAGCGCGACTGAGCGTTTGTTGCGCGACTGCACCTGCCACCAGACCGAAGTGCCGTCTTTCAACAAACGCCACTGGCGCAGCGGATCGCCCTTGCCCGGCGCTTCGATTTTGATGACTTCGGCACCGAAGTCGGCCAGCGTCTTGGCCGCGAACGGCCCGGCGATGAGCTGGCCGAGTTCGATGACTTTCAATCCGGCGAGCGGGCCGAAGGCTGCGGGCGTGGCTGAGTGCGGACTGGTTGGTTCGGGGGCGGGAGAGGTCATGTGCAAGTTTTCCTTATTTGTGTTTTTTCTCAGCTTGTCAAGGCCGTAAAGACGTTGCAAGCTCTGTTCTCGCGTTCTCTGTCTTTGATCAGGATGGCTTTTTCCCGAGTCAGGCAACGATTGCCGGAAAAGCGCAAATACACGCCCGTCCTGCAACTGCTGGAAACCAAGTTGAAAGAGCCGTCAGTTCTTATAAAGATCAGTCCCCGGGAACCGTCGTGCATCGCGCCAGCCGTCGGAAAGGTTTTTTGGTATTTCGTCAGGTGCAAGGGCTCATCGTAGCCGTGGCTTTCGCACGCCATTTCCCAGTCTTGAGGCATCAGTTCAGCTAAATCGATTTTTTCCACGTTTTTGGATGAGGCGGAGATGAGGCTCGATAAAAACAGTGCTTCAGCATAGGAGTAGGGGTAATGCAATCTGCTCCAGACAAAAAACAGTAGTGCCAGCGCAGTGGCTGCGAAACCCAGCCATGTTTTTCTTTTGAAGGTCATCTGTGTTTATGTTTTTCTGCATGAATTTCAGGATGTGGAGTCCGTATTTCGCTCGGCTGGGAGAGTTGATTTGCCGAACTTGAGCTGGCGGTGCCGCTCGTCTTGCGGCAATTCGGCCAGCCGCTTGACGGCTTCATAAAACCGCTGCCAGTCGCAGCCTTCGTGCGCAAACAGGGCTTCAAAACCGGGCACCAGCTCATCGTAAGCGGCTTGCGCGCCAAACGCGGCGTTGTTGGCCTGCGCCACCCACGGGTCGTAGCCCGCGTAGCCTCCCCAGCCGGTTTTGAGCCGGGCGTAGGCTTGGCGAAAGCGCTGCATGGTTTGCGCTTTACGGACGATCTGATCCGGGCTGGCCGCTGGCGTGGCAGCGGAGTCTGAACCCGAAACTCGCTCTGTTTCAGCGTAAATGGTGGCCAACTCGCGCCGCGTGGCCAGCGTCAGGGCGCGGAACTGCTGACGCCGCCCGTCAAACGTCGCGTAGGCTTGG
>CAIYKK010000658.1 GCA_903926695.1 uncultured Burkholderiales bacterium | reverse complement strand
TGTCCACCCAACTGGCGCGCATGCTCAAGCAAGCCGGCCAGCCGGTGCCCGAAAGCAAGCCGATTCTCGAAATCAACGCCCAGCATCCGCTGGTCAAAAAGCTCGAAGCCAGCGCCGAATTGGCCAGCTTTGACGATCTGGTCAACATTCTGTTCGATCAGGCGCTGCTGGCCAAAGGCGGCCTGCCCGCCGATCCAGCCGCTTACGTGCGCCGCGTGAACGCGCTGCTGGTTTAAGCGGCCATCCGGCATTTTTTTGCTGCCGCGTCACGCATGGCCGGGCGCGGCAGACTTTTGGGCTGGTTCAGGCTGATGAAGGTTTAGTTGATGGCAGCCAAAGGGTGACGCGAAAACCTTGGCTGGTTGTGCTGTGGATCGTTAGCGAGCCGCCCTGCATCTCGATCAGCCCGCGCGCCAGGGGCAGGCCTAGGCCGCTTCCTGGAACCGATGCGGCATTTTTCCCCCGGTAGTAACGCTCGAACAGATGGGGGAAATCTTCGGTGCAGACACCCGGCCCGTTGTCTGCCACTTCCAGTGTGACCCCCCCTGTGGGATTAAGCTCGCCGCGCAGAACTACCTGTGTGCCCGGCGGCGTGTATTTGATGGCATTACCGACCAGGGTACGCAGCGCCAGCCGCGTTCCCTCGGGGTCGCACACAAAGGCTTCGGGCAAGTCATCTGCTTCAATACGGACGTAATGCTGCTGGGACTGCAGCACGGCGGACTCGTATGTATCAAACAGCAACTCATTCAGGTCGGTGGCTTGGCGTTTTGGGCCGTGCTTGAGTGGCTCAAACCGGTCTTCCTGGAAACAGTTCTTGATCAGCATTGCCAGTTGATCCGTGGCGCGCTGGAGCTTGGCGTAGCGGCGCCGGGTGGCGGTATCAAAATCCTGGCCGTCGAGTTCAAGATTTTTTGCGGTGGCGTCAATGACGGCCAGCGGCGTGCGCAATTCATGGGAGACGGTGGAGAAAAAACGGCGCTGCTCTTCATGTGTCTGGCGCTCGGCGCTGAGCGAGGACTCCAGCAGTTTCAGCGCCTGATGCAGGGCGTGGGTGCGTACCGTGACGAGCTCTTCCAGCCGGTGTTCAGACTCCTGCGTGATTTGCAGCACCCGGTTTTTGGCTTCTTCCTTGGCCTGTTGCATCTCCTTGTAGCGTCGGCTCACGCCGTAATTGAGGGTCAGCATGTACATCGTCGAGCTGGCGTAAATCAGGTGGTCTGAAAAGGGGGTGGATTGCAGTATTCCGCTGTTGTTTCCCAAGCGTATCAACAAGCTTGTCAAAGCGATTGGCGCAGTCCATAGAACCAGCCTTGCAGCCCGGTTGCCGTGCCAGGCCAGCCCTAGCAGCACCATGCACATGAAGGTGCTCACGCCAGACATCCAGAGCAGATAGGCTGGGCGCAGCCAGCGCGGCTCGGTGCCCCAGAGCAGCGCACTGGCGCCCAGTGCCACCGCCCAGGGCAGGATGATCAACAGCCTGACCCAGCGTGGGCGGGGTGGCTTGAGTCGTTCCAGATATTGCAGGAAAAACATGATCCCGGTAGGCAAGGCGAGAAAAAAGCTCAAAATCTGGATCTTGTCGTTGACGCGTGGCCAGTCCTGCAGAGCATACTGATGGAGAAGGCCGTCAGCTGTCAGCCCATTGAGCCCGTTGATCAGGGTGTAGAGCGAAAACAGCAAGTAGATGTTGTCACGGGTGGCCTGGAAGAACCAGAGATTGCTCAGGATAAGCACCAGATGCACGCCGATTACCATGCCAAATACCAGCATTTGGATGTTGCTTGACGATAAAAAGTTCTCGGTGGTACGAACCTGAAGGTTGGTGCTTAAAGTTGCCATGCTGCGAAGCCGCAGGTATAGCGTGACGGGTTGGTCGGGCGGCAAATCAAGCCTGAAAACGGGGGTGGGGTAGGCCAGATCACGCCCGCGCCAGGGCTGCATATCGCCCGAGACATGGCGGCTCCAGCTGCCGTTTGCACCCGGCTGGTAGAGTTCGACCTCGTCAATCAGGCCGGAGTTCAGCTCCAGCCACCACGGGGTGGCGGCATCGGCTGGGCGCGTCAGCGTCAGGCGCAGCCAAGCCGCGCCAGTGACATAGCCTAGGGTGAGTTGGCCAGGCAGGTGCTCAAAACGTTGGGCGATTTCTTGCCGCGTAACATCCTCAATGCGCAGCTTGGCGCTGGGGTCAAGCAGTGCATCCATGTTGCCGCTCAGTGAGACTTGGCTTGATAACAGCAACTTGGCTTGCGTCGTTAGGCTCAGACTAATTAGCAGCAGCAACAGAGTGCCGCGCAGCATGCGCCACACCTGCCCATGGGCTGGCATCGGCCAAGAATACGAATTATTTTTTTTAATAATGGTTAACCTCGATTTAATGGGGCGATAAATAATTTCATTAATTAAAGATGAGTGCGTGCAGATAGTGAAATTGTTTTTATGAAATAAATTTCACAAAGTATGGCAGGAAAAAATTTCGATTGAAGGTATATGAATATTGTCGTGGTTGAAGATCAACTGGATCTGCAGGAAGAGCTGGTTTATTTTTTGTGCCGTACCGGACATGAGGCGGTGGGTGTTTCGTGCGGGCATGAGTTGGAACAGACAATGCAGAAGCTCCAGCCTGACCTGCTACTGCTGGACATTGGCCTGCCGGGGCAAGATGGCATTGCCATTGCTGACCGGTTGCGTCACACCCCGAGCCTGGTGATTGTGATGCTCACGGCACGCAGTGGCGCGGAGGACCGCATCCGCAGCTTTGAGGGCGGTGCGGATTCCTACTTGGTCAAGCCGGTTAACTACCGGGAGTTGCAGGCGGTGTTGGCGCGGGCCGAGCAGCGTCTCAATCCCAAGATTTCGGCTCGGCCTGTCGGTTGGCGGCTGATACGCTGCGAGCGCCTGTTGCAGTCGCCCACAGGCGCGAGCGTGCCGCTGACGGGGTCGGAGTTGTGCTTGCTGGAAGTTCTTGTCCGTCAGGCTGGGAGGGCGGCAACGCGGCGGCAGTTGATTGAGGCGATGGGATTTGACTTCATGACCTTTGACGAGCGCCGCATTGAGGTCAAGATGAGCCGCCTGCGCAAAAAAATCCGCGATGCCACCTGCGCCGATGACCTGGTTAAGTCCGAGTGGGGTGTGGGCTATGTCTTCACGGCGAACTGCTCACTGGATTGAGTTGGCAGATGCAAGCATTTGATAGCTTTTTTGATACAAATATTACTAAGATGAAAAATTACGCACTAGCAGGCTGCTGAAATATCTCAGAGCAAAGTCCGCCAATTGGCAGAGTCGATCAATAGTTTGAAACAGCTTTTTTCTCCACCCGACACAAGCCAAACCAAATTTCATGCGCGGAGCCGACACTTTTACCGAAAGGGCGTTCACGCTGCACCGCTTGGAGGACTTTGTCCCGAAGAATCACCCACTGCGTCTGATACGCCAGATGGTCAACGAGATGCTGGTGAAGATGGATGCGTTGTTTGCCGGGATGTACGAGGCGAACACCAAAGGCGGGCGCCCCAGCGTGCCCTGCTCTTGCAGGTGTTCTACAGCATCCGTTCGGAGCGCCAGTTGATGGGGCAGGTGCAGTACAACTTGCTGTACCGCTGGTTCATCGGCTTGGCGATAAAGGACACGGTGTGGGTGCCCATGGTGTTCACAAAAAACCGTGAGAGCTTGCTGGCGCACGATGCAGTCATCGAGTTGTTCAACCATGTGCTGCAAAGTTCCGACAAGCACGGCTGGCTCTCGGGCGAGCACTTCAGCGTGGACGGCACCTCGATTCAGGCATGGGCGGGCCACAAGAGCTTTGTGCGCAAGGATGGCAGCGAT
>CAIYKK010000657.1 GCA_903926695.1 uncultured Burkholderiales bacterium | reverse complement strand
TCCAGCACACCGCGCACCTTGACATACACCGCTTCAAGGCACCAGAAGCAGCCCCCGCCCAAGGTGATGGTTTGCAATTGACTCATGGGATTTTCCTTTGCCTGTTGATAAAGATTGGACCCGCCGACTTCGCACGGGTTCGGGGAGCGGCTACTTTACGCGCCGCGCCCTGATTCGCTCCGAACGCAGGCACCGCTGCAGGCGTTTTACGGGCGCGCCAGCGCCGTGTCCAGCGCCTCCGGGCACAATCGGTGATTTTTTGTAACCCATCATGGACTTCGGCGTACTCAAGCCTCTGCTCACCAGTTTAATGATGCCGCCGCTGGCGCCGCTGCTGCTGGCGCTGTTGAGCCTGCGGCTGATCTGGAAAAAAAAGCGCGTCGGCACGCCCTTCATGCTGGTGTCGCTGGCGCTGCTGTGGGTGTTCAGTTGCCACGGCATGGCCGTGCTGATGGCGGCCACGGCGCTGCCGCAGGTTGAGCCAACCTCCGTCACCCAGCTCAAAGCGCGCAAGGTGCAGGCCATCGTCATTCTGGGCGGCGGCCTGCTGTCGCAAGCACCCGAGTACGGCCAGCCCCAGCCCTCGGCGTACACGGCGGGACGGCTGCGCTACGGCCTGTGGCTGGCGGGCCAGTCCAATTTGCCGATTGCCTTTACCGGCGGCGTGGGCTGGGCCGCCAACGGCATTCAGCCCGTCTCGGAAGCCGATGTGGCGGCGCGGGTGGCGCTGCTGGAGCACGGCGTCAAGCTGCGCTGGACCGAATCCCTGTCACGCGACACCGCTGGCAACGCCCGCCTGCTCGCGCCCCTGCTGCGCAACGACAACATCCAGCGCATCGCCCTGGTCACCGACGCCTGGCACATGCCACGCGCCGTGGCCGCGTTCGAGCTGGCCGGGATGACGGTCACGCCCGCGCCCACCGGCTACATCCTGGCGCAGGAATACACCCTGCTCGAATGGCTGCCCTCGGGCATTGGGCTGCAGGCCTGCCGCGAAGTGCTGCGCGAAAGCCTGGGCCTGGCCGTCCAACGCCTCATGAACGTGTGAACCCGCACCCAGCCGGTTGACGGGCCACAACGAAGCCATTACATTACTAACCAGTCAGTCAGTAACTATGCCGCTCTCCAAATTATTCCGCTGCTCCTCCACCGCCGCCGTCGCCAAGCGCGAGCGCCGCAAGGAAGCGCGTCCGGGCGAACTGCTCGACGCCGCGCTCGATCTGTTCGTTGAAAAAGGCTTTGCCGCCACCCGCGTTGAAGAAGTCGCCGCCCGCGCTGGCGTGTCCAAAGGCACGCTTTTTTTGTATTTCCAGAACAAGGAAGAGCTGCTCAAAGCCGTCGTTCGGCACAACATTTCCGGCTACTACGACGACTGGAACGCCCAGTTTGAAGCCTTTGAAGGCAGCACCGCCGACATCGTGGCCATGCGCATGAACATCTGGTGGGAGCAAGTCGGCGCGACTAAAGCCTGCGGCATCACCAAACTCATGATGAGCGAAGCGGGCAACTTTCCTGAAATTGCCGCGTTCTACCAGCAAGAAGTTGTCCAGCCGGGACAGGCGCTGATCCGCCGCATTCTGCAGCGCGGCATAGATCGGGGGGAATTTCGCCCGCTGGACCTGGATTACGCGGTTTACAGCATCGTCGCACCGATGATTTTTTTGTTTTTATCGCGCCACTCCGGCGGCATTTGCGTCCCGGAGCAGATGCAGCTGGAGCCAAAAAAATACATCGCCTCCCAATTGAACATCATTCTGTACGGCCTGAGCGCTGCGCCTGCGCCTGCCGTTGAAAACACTCAGAAAGCTCGCCCATGAAGCGCTGGATCAAATGGGCTGCAGCCCTTGTCGTGATTGTTTTGCTGGCGGGCGGCGTGCTGCGCGCCCTTTCAGCGCGCAAGGCGCAACAGGCGCTGGCTACAGCCGCCCCCGCCGCCGCGCTGGCCGAACTCGCCGCCAGCGACGTGGTCAAGGCACAGATTCGCCAGATAGCGCAGGGCGTGGCGATTTCCGGCGCGCTCAAAGCGGCCAATTCCGCCGTTATCAAAGCGCGGGTGGCGGGCGAACTGCAGGGTTTGACGCTGCGCGAAGGCGACAGCGTCAAAGCCGGACAGGTGATTGGCCGGATCGACTCCAGCGACTACGCCGCCCGCGTGCGCCAGGCGCAGGAACAGGCCGATTCGGCCAAAGCGCAGGTTGAAGTCGCCCAGCGCCAGTACGACAACAACGCGGCGCTGGTGAATCAAGGTTTTATTTCCAAAACCGCGCTGGACACTTCGCTGGCCAGCCTGAACGCCGCCAAAGCCACCCACCGCGCCGCGCTGGCCGCCGTTGAAGTCGCCGCCAAG
>CAIYKK010000656.1 GCA_903926695.1 uncultured Burkholderiales bacterium | reverse complement strand
GGCGCAACATTCCCATGCGCGACGAAACCGGCTGGAAACTCTCCACCACCCGCGCCGCCGCCAGTTTGATGGGCCTGCTGCGCGCCTTGCCGTGGGACGTTTCCACCGACGCGGTGCTCGACTGGCTCAAAAACGCTCCGGCGTTCCCCGCCAGCAGTGTCGCCGCCGCAGAAACCGAAGTGCGCAAAGCAGGCGTGCGTCTCTGGCGCGATTTGCCGTCCAAACCGCTGCCGATGTTTGCTAGCGCCCAGCCGCTGGCGCTGCAGGTCAACGCCTTGCGCGCCGCCTTGTCGCGCCCGCGCACCTTAAATTTGTGGCTGAACGACCTGTGCGCCGCGCTGCACGAATCCGGCCAGTGGGACGTTTTGGCGCTGGACCCGGCGGGCCAGACCGTGCTCGACGCGCTGCGCCTGCACGACGGCGCGGACAGCGAATTTATCGACGCGCCGGTGATGAAACTCAACGTCTTCACCAGTTGGGTGAATCAGGCGCTGGAGTCGCAAATCTTTTCGCCCGAGCACCCGGTGGCCGAGCAGGTGGTGATTTTGCCGCTGGCGCAATTGCTGGCGCGCCCGATGCAGGCCATCGTGCTGCCCGGCTGCGACGAGATGCGCCTGCCCGTCTCGCCCGAACCGTCCGGCCACTGGACACCGACCCAGCGCGAATTGCTCGGCCTGCCCTCGCGTGAAGCGATGGCCGCCGTGGCGCGCCAGGCCTGGGCCTACGTGCAGCAATTGCCCCACGTCGATCTGCTCTGGCGCACCAGCGAAGCGGGCGAATACCTCATGCCCAGCGGTTTTGTGCAGGAATTGCTGCTGACCCGCGACCTGGCCACCGACAGCGCGCCCGACCCGCGCCGCCTGCGCGCCGTCGCCGTGCGTCCGACGCTGCCGCCCCAGCCCACGGGCGAAGCGCTGCCGGTGGACAAGCTCTCGGCCAGCGCTTACGACGACCTGCGCCGCTGCCCGTATCGCTTTTTTGCGCTGCGCCAGCTCAAGCTGCTCTCGCACGACGAGCTGGAAGGCGAACTCAGCAAGCGCGATTTCGGCAACTGGCTGCACAGCCTGCTGCACCTGTTTCACCAGGCGCTGCAAGCCGCGCCCACGCCCCACTTGAACGAGCGCGCCGCCATGCTCGACACCGCCGCCGCGCAAGCCACCCGCGAACTCGGCCTGAGCGGCGACAGCGAATTTCTGCCCTTCGCCGCCGCCTGGGTGCCGGTGCGCGACGGTTATTTAGACTGGCTGGCGACGCACGAAGCCACGGGCGCGACGTTCCAAATGGCCGAACAGTGGCTCAACAGGCCGCTGGGCAACTCGCTCACGCTGGTGGGCAAAATCGACCGCATGGACTTGCAAAGCGACGGCCAGCATCTGCTGATCGACTACAAAACCGAGCCCCGCACCACCACCGCCCAGCGCATTAAAAGCGGCACCGAAGACACGCAGCTCGCGTTTTATGCCGCCCTGAGCGACGACGACACGCTCACCGCCGCCTACGTCAACCTCGGCGAAAAAGAGCCGACCCGCACTTACAACCAGCCCGACATCGTCGCCCTGCGCGACGCGCTGATTGAAGGCATCTTGAGCGACATGGCGCGCATTGCCCAAGGCGCGCCGCTGCCCGCGCTCGGCGAAGGCAGCGCCTGCGACTGGTGCGCCGCACGCGGCCTGTGCCGCAAAGATTTCTGGAGCGGGGACGACGCGCCTGCACCCACCGCTTCCGCAACTGCGGCCACTTCAGCCGCTTTAACTGCTTCAGCCAGTTTCGCCAGTTCAACCAGTTCCGCCACTTTCCCCCGCCAAGACGCTTTCGGAGACCAGTCATGACCGCCGCCGCCTACGCCCGCAACGGCCAGCCCGTTTCCGCCGAAACCTTTTACGCCATCGCCTGCGATCCGCGCCGCAGCGTCGCCGTCGAAGCCTGCGCCGGTGCCGGTAAAACCTGGATGCTGGTCTCGCGCATCGTGCGCGCCCTGCTTGACGGCGCGAATGCGCCCGACCACGCCGACGGCACGCCCCGCGAGCCGGTGCGCCCGCATGAAATCCTCGCCATCACCTTCACCAAAAAAGCCGCTGGCGAAATGCGCGAGCGCCTCGACGAGTGGCTGAAAAAATTCACCCATGCCGACGACGAAACGCTGCGCCAGGAACTCATCATGCGCGGCGTTTCCAGCCAGAAAAGCCCGCAATCCAGCCCGGAGTTGCGCCGCCAGCTCGCCGGTTTGTACCGCGCCATGCTCGCGGGCGGGCGCGCCGTGCAGATCCGAACCTTTCACAGCTGGTTTGCCGCGCTGCTGCGCAGTGCGCCGGTGGCCGTGCTGCATCGCATGGGGCTGCCGGTCAATTACGACCTGCTTGAAGATGACGCGCCCGCCAGAGCGCTGCTGTGGCGGCGCTTTTACGCGGCCATCACCGACGACGCGCTGCTGAAAAACGATTTTGAAACGCTGGTGCTGGCGCACGGGCGCTTTCAAACCGACAAGGCGCTGCACACGGCGCTGGACAAACGCACCGAGTTTTTGCTCGCCGACGAGCAGGGCGTGGTTGATGCGTCGGTGCAGCCGTTTGACGCGGTGTTTCCCGAATTTGCGGGGCTGAATGCGCCTGAAGACTGCCTGGGCGGCGAGGACGCGAATGCGGCGCTGCTGTGGGAAGCGGCCAAAGCGTTGGGCCGGGCCAGCCAGCCCAGCTTTTCCGCCAAAGGCGCGGAGCTGGAGCAGGCGCTGACGGCGCACAACCCGCCCGCCATCTTCAGCGCGCTGTTGACCGACAAAGGCACGCCGCGCAAGTTCGGCGAAAAAATCATCGGCATCGCCACCATCCGCGAGGCGCAAGATTTGGTCTTGCGCGTACAAGCCGCCAGCGCGCAGCATGCCGCGTGGCGGCACCAGCAGCGCATGGCGCGCCTGAGCCGCGTGTTGATTGCCGAATTTACCCAGCTCAAAAAAGAACGCGGCTGGGTCGATATGAACGACGTGGAGCGCGCCGCGCTCGTCATGCTCGGCGACCCGGTGCTGGCGGGCTGGGTGCAGGAGCGCCTCGACGCGCGCATCAAACACTTGATGATCGACGAGTTTCAGGACACCAACCCGCTGCAGTGGCAGGCGCTCTCAAGCTGGCTCAGTGGCTACGCGGGCGCGGGC
>CAIYKK010000655.1 GCA_903926695.1 uncultured Burkholderiales bacterium | reverse complement strand
CTGGGTGTTAGCGCCGTGGCAGTACACCTGCTGCGCACCGGCTATAAGATCAGGCACTGAATCCGGCACTGACGCACTCCCGAAACCCGAACCTCGAAAAATCCCTCACCATGAACAGCCAAGACCTTCAATCCATCATCGCCGCAGGCCTGCCTTGCGATCACCTCGAAGTCACTGGCGACGGGCGGCACTGGTATGCCACCATCGTCTCCAGCGCCTTTGAAGGCCTGCGCACTCTCCAGCGGCAGCGACGTGTCTATGCCACGCTCGGAAATCGGATCCAGACCGACGAGGTTCACGCCTTGGAGATGAAAACCTACACGCCCGCCGAATGGGCCGCCAACGGCGCGAAATAACCAGCAAAGACTCAACAAGCATGGACAAATTAATCATCAGAGGCGGCAAGCCCCTGACGGGCACAGTCACCATTTCCGGCGCGAAAAACGCCGCGCTGCCCGAGCTGTGCGCGGCGCTGCTGACCGCCGAGACGGTCACGCTGCACAACGTGCCGGGCCTGCAGGACGTGGCAACCATGCTCAAGCTGATCCGCAACATGGGTGTGCAGGCTGACCGCAGCGCCACCGAATCGTGTACCGTCACGCTGAACGCAGGCGCGCTGCATTCGCCCGAAGCGCCTTACGAGCTGGTCAAAACCATGCGCGCCTCGGTGCTGGCCCTCGGCCCGCTGCTGGCGCGCTTTGGCCGGGCGCGGGTGTCGCTGCCGGGCGGCTGCGCCATCGGCTCGCGGCCCGTGGATCAGCACATCAAAGGCCTGCAGGCGATGGGTGCGCACATCGTTGTCGAGCACGGCTACATGATCGCCAGCCTGCCCGCAGGCCAGACGCGCCTGAAGGGTGCCAACATCACCACCGACATGGTGACGGTCACGGGCACGGAAAACTTCCTCATGGCCGCCGCGCTCGCCGAGGGTGAAACCATCCTCGAAAACGCCGCGCAGGAGCCGGAAATCGGCGATCTGGCCGAAATGCTGATCAAAATGGGCGCACAGATTGAAGGCCACGGCACCAGCCGCATCCGCATTCAGGGCGTCGAGCGCCTGCACGGCTGCGCGCATCAAGTCGTGGCTGACCGCATCGAAGCGGGCACTTTTTTGTGCGCCGTGGCGGCGGCGGGCGGCGACGTGGTGCTCACGCATGGCCGCGCCGATCACCTCGACGTGGTGATTGAAAAGCTGCGTGAAGCCGGTGCGGTCGTGACGGCGGGCGCGGGTTTTATCCGCATTCAGGCCAGTGGCCGCATGAAAGCGCAGTCCTTCCGCACCACCGAATACCCTGGTTTCCCGACCGATATGCAGGCGCAATTTATGGCGCTCAACGCCATTGCGCAGGGCACCAGCACGGTGACCGAGACGATTTTTGAAAACCGCTTCATGCACGTCAACGAAATGGCGCGTCTGGGCGCGAAGATTCAGATTGAAGGCAAAGTTGCCGTCATCGAAGGCATTGAAAAGCTCTCGGGCGCGACCGTGATGGCGACCGATTTGCGCGCCTCCGCCAGTCTGGTGATTGCCGGACTGGTCGCCGACGGCGAAACCCAGGTCGAGCGGATTTACCACCTCGACCGGGGCTACGACGGCATGGAAGCCAAGCTGCGCGGCCTGGGTGCCGATATTGAAAGACTCAAAGCATGATCACGCTCGCGCTGTCCAAGGGACGCATTTTTGACGACATCCTGCCGCTACTGACCGCCGCCGGTATCGAGGTGCTCGACGACCCGGAAAAATCCCGCAAGCTGATTCTCGACACGAATCAGCCTGACCTGCGCGTCGTGCTGGTGCGCGCCACTGACGTGCCGACTTATGTGCAATACGGCGGCGCCGATCTGGGCGTCGTTGGAAAAGACACGCTGCTCGAATCGGGCAGCCTGGGCCTGTACCAGCCGCTGGATTTGCAAATTGCCAAATGTCGCAT
>CAIYKK010000654.1 GCA_903926695.1 uncultured Burkholderiales bacterium | reverse complement strand
TCCAGCAGTGACAAACCCTCGTAGGCCGCCTCCAACATCAGTGCCACGCCGTGCTTGCACTGGTGCTGTACCCGGCAATCGCAAAAGCTGTCCCAGTGAGCGAGTTTCCCCTCGGGTGTCAGGCTCATCTCGATGCTGACTTCGTAGGCATCACCTCTTGTGCCCATAACTTCGCCTTCTACCAGCCAGTTTTCGTCCTCCTCATCGTCGCGCGAGATGGCGATGTCGAGCACGCAGTCGCTGCCATAGAGCGCCACACCCGCGAGATAAGCCTTGCCGGGGCACAAGGATTCGAGCGATTTCGGGTCAAACCATAAAACGATTTTTCGAGGGGATTTTTTCATGAAAAACGGTGGGAGCTTTTAGAGGATCAACGTCAAAAATTGTTTAAAAATAGCCAAAAACAGCGACTTCAGGCGTCGTACGCAGCCGCCAGCACATGTCCGGCCTGCTGGTCAGCGTGGTAGCTTGAACGCACCATCGCGCCCACGGCGGCGTGGCTGAAGCCCATTTCGTAGGCTTTTTCTTCAAACATCTTGAACGTGTCGGGGTGGACGTAGCGGCGCACGGGCAGGTGGCTGTTTGATGGCGCGAGGTATTGGCCGATGGTCAGCATGCTGATGCCGTGGTCGCGCATGTCCTGCATGACTTGCAGGATTTCCTCGTCGGTTTCGCCCAGGCCGACCATGATGCCGCTTTTGGTCGGCACGTTGGGGTGCAGCGCCTTGAATTTTTTCAGCAGGTTCAGGCTGAACTGGTAGTCTGAACCGGGGCGCGCTTCTTTATAGAGGCGCGGAGCGGTTTCGAGGTTGTGGTTCATCACGTCGGGCGGCGCGGTTTTGAGGATGTCGAGCGCCCGGTCGTCGCGGCCCCGGAAGTCGGGCACCAGCACTTCAATCTGCGTGCCGGGCGAGAGTTCGCGGATGCGGGCGATGCAGTTGACAAAATGCTGGGCGCCGCCGTCGCGCAGGTCGTCGCGGTCCACGCTGGTGATGACGACGTATTTGAGCTTGAGCGCGGCGATGGTCTTGGCCAGGTTTTCCGGCTCATTCACGTCCAGCGGGTCGGGGCGACCGTGGCCCACGTCGCAGAACGGGCAGCGCCGCGTGCATTTGTCGCCCATGATCATGAAGGTCGCCGTGCCCTTGCCGAAGCATTCGCCGATGTTGGGGCAGCTGGCTTCTTCGCACACCGTCACCAGTTTGTTCTGGCGCAGCACGTCCTTGATTTCGTAAAAGCGGGTGCTGGGGCTGCCGGTCTTGACGCGGATCCAGTCGGGTTTTTTCAGCCGCTCGGCCTGTTCGACCTTGATGGGAATGCGCGAGAGTTTGGCGGCGGCTTTTTGTTTGGCCAGCGGGTTGTAGTCTTGCTGGCTCTGGGCTTCGCGGACAACGGGGTTGGCAGGATTGGCGGCGTTGACGGGTTGAGGGGCGTCTGGAGTGCTCATGATGTGGGTGTTCTTTGCGAGTGTTTTTGCCAGGTCAAGGCGACAGGTAATTGACGAGTTTGTGGCCCAGCACGTCTGCCGCTTCCTGCCAGCTGACTGAGACGCCAATTGTAGAAAGGTCTGTGGTCGTGAGCCCGGCGTAGCCGCAGGGGTTGATGCGCGAGTAAGGCTCCAGATCCATCGCCACATTCAGCGCTATGCCGTGGTAGGTGCAATGGCGGCTGACTTTGATGCCCAGCGCGGCAATTTTGCCCAGGCCGCGAAACGGGTCCGACGGGTGCATCGGGCCGGTCAGTGCCGCATGGGAAAACGGGTCGTCGAGGCGCACGTAAATGCCGGGCGCGCTGGTCACGCGGTGGCCGGTCACGCCGAAATGCGTCAAGGTGTGGATCACAGCTTCTTCGATGCGATAGACGTATTCCTTGACGAAGTAGCCTGCGCGTTTGAGGTCGATCAGCGGGTAGGCGACCACCTGGCCGGGGCCGTGAAACGTCACTTGGCCGCCCCGGTTGGTCTGCACCACGGGGATGTCGCCGGGGTTGAGCAGGTGATCGGTTTTGCCCGCCAGCCCCTGCGTATAGACCGGCGGATGCTCGCAAATCCAGAGCTGGTCGGGCGCGCCGCCAGCGGGCTGCTGCTCGGCCAGGTCTGAAGTCTCGCGGCTGCGGGCTTCGGTGAAGGCCTGCATGGCTTCGTAGGTAGAAAGGTAATCGACCCGGTCGAGTTGGTGTACTTGCATAAGGGCAGCTCTTGTCAATTTGTCGTTTCGCCGTCGCATTATGGGCGGCAAGATGCAAAAGGCTTACAGCACGACCTTGACCATCGGATGCGTGGACAGCGTGCGGTACAGCTCGTCGAGTTGCTCGCGGCTGGTGGCGGTCACGGTAATGGTCACGCCCAGGTATTTGCCGCCCTTGCTCTCGCGCAGCTCAATGGTGCTGGCGTCAAACGTCGGGTCGAACTGGTGCGCAACCAGGGTGATCGCCTGCACCAGGCCATCGACCTTGACGCCCATGACCTTGATCGGAAAAAGCGACGGGTATTCAATCAGCGACTCTTGGCGCGGGGCGGTGTCGCTGACGCTATGGGCGTCGGGAAGGGGGGTGTTGGAAAAAGTGTTCACGAGTTGACTCCTAAGCGCTCAGGCAATGTTGAAGGTGAATTGAGCCAGCTAGGCGGGCGGGATTGTGCCTGCGGGCGCGTCGGCAAGGCCTTGGTGGCCATCCTGCGGCAGTGTCAAACCATGAAAAAGACAGCAGCTATGGCCAGCGCGCCCAGTCCCAGGTTGACCCAGGCCAGAGTGGCGATTTGCCCGGTGCGCCGACCCGCTTCGGGCCAGTCGTCAGCGCTGACGGCGCGCTGGAGGCGCCGGAAAGGACCAAAATAAAGATGGCCGAAAACGGCAAACATCAGCAGGCCCAAGCCCAGCATGAGATGCCAGCCCACAGGCGCCTGCTTCATGCCCACGCCCAGCAGCATGACCAGTCCGCTCGTCAGCAGTATGCCAATACTGGCCCACACCAGGGTAAAAAATCGCTGCATCACCCGCGCGATCAGCGGTAGGCGCTGCGGTGGTGCCAGCAGTTCGGCGGCAGCCGGGCGCAGCGCTAGCAGCATGAATGCGATGCCGCCCAGCCACGCCATTGCGGCAAGGAGGTGCAGAAATTTCATCAAGGCTGGCATGGCTTGTCTTTCATTAGAATGGCACGATTTTTTACAAGAGCCATTGTCGCCTGCCTGCCAGACCCGCATGACTGGCGGGTCTTCATCGGGCGCAATCGCAAAAGCCACTAGGAATTTGCCTAAAAGCCGGGGTTTCTACGTATAATAAAAGGCTTTGCTGATGCTGGCAGCCGTAACCTTCATGTAATTTACGAGGTCCAAAATGGCGAACGCGGCAACTGATGCAATAAATGGTGTATCAGCCCAACTGGTTGGAAGTGGCGTTGCTCCCGGTGCAGTCAAAGCGCTTGTAGCAGCCGATGGCGAAATAGATGAAGGGTTTAAACCCCTGACGCCTGAAGAGGCGCAAAAGATTCGTGCAGCCAAACCCGCCATCTCTTTGTGGATGGTGCTGGCGGGGCAAGCGGGCGTGGGTGTTCTAGCGATGGCGGCGACTTGGATTTTTACCGGGCAGTTGCGCATGGTCTTGTCGGTGGGCTACGGTGCGCTAGCGGTGATTATTCCTGCGGCTCTGTTTGCACGGGGGCTGTCGCGCCAAAAGTCGGTGAGGCATGAAAATGCCGCGCTGGCCGGTTTTTTTGTGTGGGAAATGGTCAAGATTGCTTTGACGGTGGCCATGCTGGTTGCTGCACCAAAGCTGATTGCGGAATTAAGTTGGCTAGCCTTGGTGGCCAGCTTCGTGGTGACGATGAAGGTGTACTGGGCGGCCATGTGGTTTCGTTCGGCGCGCAAAGATTCGATCAATAAAATTTTGAAGAATTGAAAAATTGGTGATCTATGTCTGCTGCTGAACACGCTGGAACAACTGCCCCGACGTCTGGAGAGTACATCCAGCATCACCTGCATCACTTGCAGAAAAACTTTTCCTTTGAAAATGTTGAGCAACACGGAATTGTTGACTTCAGCCTGTTTAATCTGGATTCCCTGTTTTATTCGGTTTTGCTGGGCGTTATCGGTTGTTTTTTCATGTGGCGCGCTGCCAGCAGGGCTACGTCTGGCGCACCTGGTCGTTTCCAGGCTGCCGTTGAGATTCTTTCTGAAATGGTGGACAGCCAGGCCAAGGGCGTGATTCATAACGCCACCAGCCGCAAGTTGGTTTCTCCTCTGGCCCTTACGGTGTTCGTCTGGATTTTCCTGATGAACGCCATGGACATGCTGCCGCTTGATGCCATTCCCTCCTTGTGGCATGGCGCTGCCCCTTCGCTGGGTTTTCCCAATTACATGCGCATTGTGCCAACGGCCGATCTGTCAACTACCTTGGGGCTGTCCACCAGTGTGCTGTTGGTCTGTTTGGTGTACAACATCAAGATCAAGGGCATAGGCGGCTGGGCGCACGAACTGATCGCTGCGCCATTTGGTGATCGTTGGTTTTTGTACCCTATCAACTTCCTGATGCAAATGATTGAATTTGCCGCGAAGACCGTTTCACACGGCATGCGGTTGTTCGGCAACATGTTTGCCGGTGAACTTGTTTTCATGCTGATCGCCCTGATGGGTGGTACGTGGGCCTGGCAGTCCAATCCCTTGACGGGCTTTTTCTGGCTGGGATTTGGGCATGTTGTCGCTGGAACTGTGTGGAGTATTTTTCACATTCTGGTGATCACGCTGCAAGCCTTCATCTTCATGATGTTGACGCTGATTTATGTGGGGCAGGCCCACGATTCACACTAAGCTTTCTTCTCGTAAGTTAGCTGTTTTCTTCCCTTTTCTTTTACCTTTCCTCTTATTTTTGGAGCAATCATGGAAAATATTCTCGGTCTTGTGGCTTTGGGTTGTGGTTTGATCGTCGGTCTGGGCGCTGTTGGTGCCTCTATCGGTATTGGTCTGATGGGTGGCAAGTTCCTGGAAGCTTCGGCTCGCCAGCCTGAACTGATGAATGACCTGCAAGCCAAAATGTTCATTTTGGCCGGTCTGATTGACGCTGCTTTCCTGATCGGTGTTGCTATCGCTCTGCTGTTCGCTTTCGCCAACCCGTTTGTCCTGCATTAATTTCCCGACAACCCTCTGGCACGTTGGATAAGGAATAAGCCGTGAACATTAACTCCACCCTGTTCCTGCAGGCTGTCGTTTTTGCGATCCTGGTTTGGTTCACGATGAAGTTCGTGTGGCCACCGATCACAAAAGCGCTGGACGAGCGGACACAGAAAATCTCTGATGGCCTTGCCGCTGCTGACAAGGCTAAATCGGAACTCGCATCCGCTAACAAGCGCGTTGAGTCCGAACTGGTCACCTCACGCAACGAGACGGCTGCCCGTTTGGCTGACGCAGACCGCCGGGGTCAAGGCATCATTGAAGAAGCCAAGGTCCGTGCTACTGAAGAAGCCAACAGGATCATTGCGGCAGCTCAGGCTGAAGCCGCTCAACAAACGGTCAAGGCCCGTGAGGCGCTGCGCGAGCAGGTCGCCCTGCTGGTTGTCAAGGGCGCCGAGCAGATTCTCCGCAAGGAAGTCAATGCCGGGGTTCATGCCGATTTGCTGAGCCGCCTCAAAGTCGAGCTGTAAGCGAAGCAAGGCAGACAACACTATGGCTGAACTTGCAACCATTGCCCGCCCCTATGCGGATGCGCTGTTCAAGGCGCAAGGCGCCGACCTGGCTGCAACCGCCGTCTGGGTTGACAAGCTGGCAGCTGTGGCACAAAACGCCCAGCTGCTCCAGTTCGCTGACAGTCCCAAGGTGGATGTGACGCAGGTTTTTGATGTGATGGTCAGTGTGGCCAGCAATGTCAAAGACCCGCTGCCCGAGGCCGCCAGGAATTTTCTGCGCCTCGTGATTGAAAACAACCGCCTGTCCGCGCTGCCCGAGATCGCCAACCAGTTCCGTTCCCTCAAGAACGCAGTTGATGGCACGACCGATGCCATCGTGTACAGCGCTTTTGCACTCGACGAAAAAGCCCTGGCAGACGTCGCGGCTACCCTGCAAAAGCGTTTTGGGCGCAAGCTCAATGTCACGCTTGAACTCGATCCGTCCTTGATTGGCGGGATTCGCGCGGTCGTGGGCGACGAGGTGCTGGACACCTCGGTCAAAGCCCGTTTAGAGCAAATGAAAGTGGCGCTGATTTCGTGATCCGGCGCTTCACGCGCCCTGTCAAGTCTTTAGCCAACAACCTAGAAAGAAGGAAAGAGTCATGCAACTCAATCCCGCAGAAATTTCTGAACTGATCAAGAGCCGCATCGAAGGCCTGGCCGTCAGCAGCGACATCCGTAACCAAGGCACCGTGGTGTCGGTAGCCGATGGTATCGTGCGCATTCACGGCCTGTCCGATGTGATGCAGGGCGAGATGCTGGAATTCCCCGCTACCGCCGATGGCGTGCCAACGTTTGGTCTGGCGCTGAACCTCGAGCGCGACTCGGTCGGCTCGGTGATTCTGGGCGAATACGAACATATCGCAGAAGGCGACACCGTCAAATGCACGGGCCGTATTCTGGAAGTGCCAATCGGCCCCGAGCTGCTGGGCCGCGTGGTGAACGCACTGGGTCAACCCATCGATGGCAAAGGTCCGATCAATGCCAAGCTGACCGACGTGATCGAAAAGGTTGCTCCTGGCGTGATCGCCCGTAAATCGGTCGATCAGCCACTGCAGACCGGCCTGAAGTCGATTGACTCCATGGTGCCCGTCGGCCGTGGCCAGCGCGAACTGATCATTGGCGACCGCCAGACAGGCAAGACCGCTGTTGCCATCGACGCCATCATCAACCAAAAGGGCACTGGCGTTTCTTGCGTTTATGTTGCGATTGGCCAGAAGGCTTCTTCCATCAAGAACGTCGTACGCTCCCTGGAGCAAGCTGGCGCGATGGAATACACCATCGTTGTGGCGGCATCGGCTTCTGAATCTGCTGCCATGCAGTACGTCAGCGCCTACTCCGGCTGCACGATGGGCGAGTACTTCCGTGATCGCGGTCAAGATGCGCTGATCGTGTATGACGACTTGTCCAAACAGGCCGTGGCTTACCGCCAGGTCTCGCTGCTGCTGCGCCGTCCACCAGGCCGTGAAGCCTACCCTGGCGACGTGTTCTATCTGCACAGCCGCTTGCTGGAACGCGCTGCCCGCGTGAACGAAAAGTATGTTGAAGACTTCACCAAAGGCGCAGTCAAAGGCAAGACCGGCTCGCTAACCGCTCTGCCCATCATTGAAACGCAGGCTGGCGACGTGTCCGCTTTTGTGCCAACCAACGTGATTTCGATCACCGACGGCCAGATTTTCCTGGAAACCAGCCTGTTCAACGCCGGTATCCGTCCTGCGATTAACGCTGGTATCTCGGTGTCGCGCGTCGGTGGTGCTGCCCAGACCAAGCTGATCAAGAACCTGTCCGGCGGTATCCGTACCGACTTGGCCCAGTACCGTGAACTGGCTGCGTTTGCGCAGTTTGCTTCCGATCTGGACGAAGCGACCCGCAAGCAGCTCGACCGTGGCGCCCGCGTGACGGAATTGCTCAAGCAGGCTCAGTACTCGCCGCTGTCCATTTCCGCCATGGGTGCCACACTGTTTGCAGTGAACAAGGGCTTCATGGACGACGTGGAAGTCAAGAAGGTGCTGGCTTTTGAAAGCGGACTGCATGCTTGGCTCAAGGACAAGAATGCTGCCTTGATGGCCAAGCTCGAAGCCAACAAAGCCATGGACAAGGATGCCGAGGCAGAGTTGACAACGGCAGTGACGGCGTTTAAGAAGTCGTTTGCCTAAGCTTGCCCGGCTTTATTCAAGTTTGGCAAGTGTCTAGAACCCATTAGGAACCCATATGGCAGCAGGCAAGGAAATACGGGGCAAGATCAAATCGGTGGAAAACACCAAGAAGATCACCAAGGCCATGGAAATGGTGGCCGCCTCCAAAATGCGCAAGGCGCAGGACCGGATGCGCGCAGCCCGTCCTTACAGCGACAAGATCCGCAATATTGCAGCGAACCTGAGCGAGGCCAACCCTGAATACACCCACCCGTTCATGGAGTCCAACGACGCCAAGGACACCGGGTTTATCGTGGTGACGACGGACAAGGGATTGTGTGGCGGCATGAACACCAACGTGCTGCGCATTCTGACGGCCCGGCTCAAGGAACTGAAGGCGGCAGGCAATGACGCGCAGGCCGTTGCCATTGGCAACAAGGGTTTGGGTTTTCTGAATCGCGTGGGTGTCAAGGTGATGGCTCACGCCACCCAACTCGGCGACAAGCCGCATTTGGACAAGCTGATCGGCCCAGTCAAGGTTCTGCTCGACGCGTACAGCGAAGGCAAGATCAAGACTTTGTATCTCTGCTACACCCGCTTCATCAACACGATGAAGCAGGAGCCGGTGGTCGAGCAGCTACTGCCCTTGACGGCAGAGCGCATGCAGGGCGACAAGGACCAGCATGGCTGGGACTACATCTATGAGCCGGACGCCAAGACCGTGATTGACGATCTGCTGGTTCGCTATGTCGAAGCGTTGGTGTTCCAGGCCGTGGCCGAAAACATGGCTTCCGAACAGTCCGCCCGCATGGTTGCCATGAAGTCTGCCACCGACAACGCTGGCAGCGTGATTGGCGAGCTCAAGCTGATTTACAACAAAACGCGTCAAGCGGCGATCACGAAAGAACTTTCGGAAATCGTTGCCGGTGCCGCAGCGGTTTAAGCCGCGATTCCCAAGATTAAAGAACGAAAAGGATTCAATCATGGCTCAAGCCCTAGGCAAGATTGTTCAGTGTATTGGTGCGGTGGTGGACGTGGAGTTTGCCCGCAACGAGATGCCAAAGATTTATGACGCGCTCAAGATGGAAGGCTCCACCTTGACGCTGGAAGTGCAGCAGCAGCTGGGCGACGGCATTGTGCGCACCATTGCGCTGGGCACGTCTGACGGCCTGCGTCGCGGCAACGTGGTGTACAACACCGGTGCCAACATCACCGTTCCCGTCGGCAAAGCCACGCTGGGCCGCATCATGGACGTGCTCGGCGCGCCCATCGACGAGCGCGGTCCTGTGGACCAGACGCTGACCGCTCCGATTCACCGCAAGGCCCCGGCCTACGACGAACTGAGCCCTTCGCAAGAGCTGCTCGAAACCGGCATCAAGGTGATTGACCTGGTTTGCCCGTTCGCCAAGGGCGGCAAGGTCGGTCTGTTCGGCGGCGCCGGTGTCGGCAAGACCGTGAACATGATGGAACTGATCAACAACATCGCCAAGGCACACTCGGGCTTGTCCGTGTTCGCCGGTGTTGGTGAGCGTACCCGTGAAGGCAATGACTTCTACCACGAAATGGCCGATTCCGGCGTCGTGAATCTGGAAAAGCTCGAAGATTCCAAAGTCGCGATGGTCTATGGCCAGATGAATGAGCCCCCAGGAAACCGTCTGCGCGTGGCGCTGACCGGCCTGACGATTGCCGAGTCCTTCCGTGACGAAGGCCGCGACGTGCTGTTCTTCGTGGACAACATCTACCGCTACACGCTGGCCGGAACCGAAGTGTCCGCACTGCTGGGCCGTATGCCTTCCGCCGTGGGCTACCAGCCAACGCTGGCCGAAGAAATGGGCCGCCTGCAAGAGCGTATTACCTCAACCAAGGTCGGTTCGATCACTTCCATCCAGGCCGTTTACGTTCCTGCCGATGACTTGACCGATCCATCGCCTGCCACCACCTTCGCCCACTTGGATTCGACTGTGGTGCTGTCGCGTGATATCGCTTCGCTGGGTATCTATCCCGCAGTCGATCCGCTGGACTCGACCAGCCGCCAGCTTGACCCCAACGTCGTCGGCGAAGAGCACTATGCCACCGCCCGCGCCGTGCAGGGTACGCTGCAGCGCTACAAGGAACTGCGCGACATCATCGCGATTCTGGGTATGGATGAACTGGCCCCTGAAGACAAGCTGGCCGTGGCCCGGGCCCGTAAAATCCAGCGTTTCCTGTCCCAGCCGTTCCACGTTGCTGAAGTGTTCACCGGCTCGCCCGGCAAGTACGTCAGCCTGGCCGAAACCATTCGTGGCTTCAAGATGATTGTGGCCGGCGAGTGTGATCATCTGCCGGAACAAGCGTTCTACATGGTTGGCACGATCGACGAAGCGTTCGAAAAAGCCAAGAAAATGTAAAACCCTTGTGAACGCTGCGCACCGCTTGGCGGTCAGCACCGTTCATAACTGATTAGGAACAGCATGAATACCATCCAAGTCGATGTGGTCAGTGCCGAAGAGTCGATCTTCTCTGGCGAAGCGCGTTTTGTCGCTTTGCCCGGTGAAGAGG
>CAIYKK010000653.1 GCA_903926695.1 uncultured Burkholderiales bacterium | reverse complement strand
CAATGCTCAGGCGAGAGCGCCTTGAGTGTGGCCAGCGGATAAGCCACGCGGCGCGTCGGCTGTTTCAGCTCGGCGGGATCAAGTACATAAAACGCCGTGTCGATAATTTCTTCTTGCTTTGTGGCGGGCGGACGCTTCACAAGCTGCATCATGGCAAATTTGTAGCGCGAATCCACGTCCTGAAAAATGCCATTGCGATTTTCAAAACTGTAGAAAAACGGCATGTGGCAGCGCGTAAAAATGTGCTTGCGCAAAACCGTGGAGCCTTCTTCAAACATCAGCGCGCTGGGCAGCACATAATTCAGGCTGCCGCCATCGGCCAACAATTTTAAATTGCGCTCGACAAAAAACCGGAACAAATTACCGTCGCCCGCGCCTTTATTCAGCGGAAAAGCCGCTTTGTAATAATTATTCGCCGTTTCCATACCGGCTTGCGCGGCCTTGTAAGCGTCGGCAATATGCGCCTTGTCCAGCAAGCGCTTTTGCACGGCAGCTTTTTCAGAATTTTTCAGCGTCCGGTAATTGCTGTGATATTGCGGAAAAAAATCCGTGTCAGAAAACTTGGTTTTATCCCACGGCGGATTCCCCACAATAATGTCAAACCCCTTTTTGCCACCCGCAAACGCCTCGGGAAACGCCACTTCAAAATGAAAAAAGCGGTAGCGCGCCGCATAATCTTCAATCAGTGCCAGCGCGGCGCTGTCGCCCGGCGCCGCATCAAATAATAAACTATCCAGGTTGGGCGTTGCGTCCAGCGCCTCACACGCCTTGCTATTGCCCTCGGCCTGCAGCGCACGGCGCGTGCAAATAAAACTCAGCGCCCGCGACAGCAATTGCAGCTTGGGCAAAATGGCGTGGTGCCACAGCGCTTTAGATTGTTCGACTTCGGCGGCAGTCGTGTCGCGCATGGCATCCAGCTCGTGCATCACATCGCGCAATTCGTCAAAACGCGTGCCCACATTTTCGACAAACAAATCGTTTTGCTGGCGCTCCTCCGCGTTATAAACGACAAACTCGCGCACGCTCGCGCCCATGAGAGAATTGCCGTGCTGCACATGGTGCTCAATAAACGACAGCGGCGTGCCGAAAATAAAACTGTCCATCCACAGCGATAGCCGCGCCAGCTCCACCGCAAACGGATTTAAATCGACGCCAAAAATGCAGCGTTTTAATAAAGCGCGTTTTAAAATCTGCGCGTCTTCAGGCTGATAATCAAGATTTAACAGCGCCAGTTGCACGGCGATTTTGGCGCGCTCTTCGGCGACAAGTGTTTGCAAATCTGTATCGCTGTCCAGCCGCGCCAGCGCCAAATCGGTCAAATAATTCAGCGCCTCGACCAGAAAATGCCCGCTGCCGCAAGCGTTGTCCAGGATTTTCAAATCCATAAACGCCTTGCCGTTCGCATTGCCCGAGGCTGCCGCCGCCGCGATAGCGTGGTCAATGCTGGCTTTCACCAGCGGCTGCGACAGCACCGGCTCCGTGTAATAGCTCGCCGTGGTTTTGCGCGAATTGCTGGCGCTTTTTAAAAACATCTCGCCTTTTTGCACGTTGATTTCGCGCAACGCTTTGAAGCCTTTTTCTTTGCGGATGGTTGTTATGTCGTGAGTGTCGAAATAGGCTTCGACGGGTTTGTTTTTGGTCGTGCTGCTTTGGTATTCCAGATAAACAGCCGTTTCCAAAGCCCGCTCAAAGCGAAATTCAAGCAGCCCTTCGTAAATGCGGCCCAAATGCGTGACACTCATGTTTTTAAAATCGCGCCGGGCGTTAAACAGTGTGTCGCCCCGGTGGGTTTTATACAGCAGCTTTTCCAGCAATTGGCGCAACACGCCATTGCTGAAAATCTTGGGTTTCAGCAGCAGCGGCGCCCGCTCCGGGTCAAACAAGCCGCCGTTAAACAGCGGAATATCAATATCGCCCGCGCCCTGATCGAGTAGCGTGAATAATTCTTTCAGCGCATGAACGCCGTTGTGCAGTTTGCTTTGCGCCTCGGTTTGGCTGCGCAGGCTGTCAAAAATCTGGTTCAGGCTGTAGCGGTGATAAAACGGATGCTGTGCCAAAAGCGCCTGGTTTTTATCCTCAAAATAAACCACAAACAGCAGCCGGAATAGCAGCACCACGCTGTTTTCATAAACGCTGGCGAGTGTCGCGTCAGGGCTGGCTTGGTGAATGGCGCGGCCCATGATTTCAAACAGCGAGTCTTCGCCCGCGTAGCCGTAAATCACCGCCTTGAGATTTTCTTCAACCGCCAGCGTGAACTCGGCGGAGGCGGCAATCGTCTGCTCGATGGCGCTGGCCGCGCCGTTTTCAGGCGGGCGGACATAAGTGTCGCGGCCAAAGAAAAAAGCAAACAGGGCGAGGGCGCTGGCTTTTTCTTCCGGCTGGCTCAAGGCGCAAATGGCTTCTAAATCGAACTCGATAAACGTCTTTTTGGCGGTGATTTTGTCCGTGTCATACACGCGCCAGATGCGCCCGTTGGTCAAAAATCCATAACGCACGCGCAAGGTGCTTAGATAATCCTGCAACTGGTGGTGCGGATTTTCGTCGCGGTCGGCTTTGCCGGTGTCCAGCGTTTTATTCCACGCTTTGGATTCGCAAATGGCGGTAATCAGCGCGGCGTCTTTGCTGGTAATCAGGGCGTTTTCATGCGCGGCTTCGAGCAGCAGGCACCAGTCGGGTTTGGCCCGTTTGCCTTGAACGGTGATGATTTCTTGCGTGACTTTGTGCCAGCCCAGCAACGCCAGCAGCGGGGCGATGAGTTTTTCTTCGAGCTGGGCTTCGTTGCGGGCGGCGAGCGCGGCGGGGTGGAAATGCGCGGCCAGCCAGTCGGCCAGCGCGCCAGCGCAGACGGGCGGCTGCGCGGCGAGTTCGGCAGCTTTTTGCGCGATGAATCCGTCATCGAGCAGCGTGTTAATCAGCCATTGCTGCGGGAAGAGGGTGTGGTTCATGGCGGGCGGTGGGAGGGAAAAAAGGAAAAGGAGCGAGGCAGCGGCGGCACTGCAGCGCTGGACAAAGGGCTATCGTAGCGGCTTGCGGCGGGGCGGCTTCAGAAATTCCTAAGCTGGGCTGCTTAATCTTGCCACCAGAGCGGCGCACAGTGTGGCGCTCACGAGTTCACCAAGGAGTTGGTATGAAAAACAGCAACGCATTTCAAGCTGCAGTGTTGGCATTCGGCGTGGCGCTGGCCGCCTGTGGCACCAGCACGGCGCAAGCCACTGAATCGGGTAAACCCATTGCGTGCAATGTGCAGCCCGGCCAAAAATGGCTGGGCGAGAAAAAAATCAAAGAGATTTTTGGCGCAAGCGATTATATGGATGTTAATTTTAAAACCTCAAAAATGCAGTGCTACGAGTTTTACGCGATCAAGAAAAACGGCGACGTGGTTGAAGCGTATTACAACCCCGTGACCGGCGCGCTGATTAAAAGCAATTTGATTCCGCATGCGGTGGCGGCTAAGTGAGCGGCAGCGTTGAGAAAATTTGATTTTTCAACGAAAACGTGAATGCGGGGCGATGGGTGGGAGCTACGCTCAACGCCATCAGAAAAGATTTTGATGGCCCATGCAATAGAGTTTTCCGTTAAACCGCTTGGCATTGTCCTGGCAGTATTGCGCGACACCCAAGCTGAGTTTGACTGCACAGTGGGCGCAGACGGGTTCTTTTGCGGGCGCGGCGGCGCTGGCGGGTGCTGGCGCTTTGGCTTGAACTGGCGGCGGTGCCGGGTGGCTTGGCGCTGTGGGTGCGACAAACGCCGGGGCGGGCGCGGCGGGTTTGGCCGCTTGCCTTGGCTGCATAAAATCGGGCAGGGCGAGTAAATCCGCCGGGCGGTGCTGGCGTTTGAGCTTTTCGCCCCATTCTTTGAGGGTGTCCATGCTGCGCATGTTCAAAGCGCTTTTAAACAGCGTGCCGATGCCGATTTTCTCGACAAAATTCTTGTGCCAGGTCGTGAACTGGTCGGATTTAATCACATTACTGGTGTCAAACACTTTGGCAGCGGGGCGTTGAATTGTCGCCTTCGGGTCAAGCATCACGACGTGGTGAAAATCCGGCTGCTTTTGCGTGCGGCCCACAATATCGAGGCGTTCAAGCAGCTTGCACAGCGCCCGCTCGTGGCGCAGGCTTTGCTCAATCGGAGACGGGATGCCAAAGCGCCCGCTTTCATACTCGGCGGTAAATTCGCCCCGGTCATTGATGATTAAATTGCAGGCGTAGTTTTTGGTTTCCAGAAGATAAATGCCTAAGACCTTATTAATGATTAGGTGGTCAATTTGCGTAACTTCACCGTCGATGACAAAGCGCAGGTCATGCAAGATGACGTGGTTTTCACTGCTTTTGAAGTGGTTTTCAATATAAAAGGCTGAATCTTTTTCGCCCTGAATGCCTTTTTTAAAGCGCATCAGCTCGTCGTGCAGCCAGTTTTTCTGGAAGGTGTCGATGGTCGGCGAGCGGAGCAGGTTTTCGAGAAAATTCAGCCGTTTGGATTTGTCGTCGGCGGATTTGAGTAGCATTTAAATAATCCCTATACTTATTTTTAATTGATTAAATTGCGGCGGCGCTCCGAGCCGCTCAATGATTAACGCGCCAGCAGCCCATTAATCGGCTGCAAATCCGCCGCGCTTAAACTGCCGCTGGCCTGGCGCAGGCGCAGGCCGCCGAGCAGCACGTTGTAGCGCGCTTG
>CAIYKK010000652.1 GCA_903926695.1 uncultured Burkholderiales bacterium | reverse complement strand
TGCAGCGGCTGGAACCGTTGCCGTTGCTGCTGCTGCTGCTGCTGCTGCTGCTGCTGTGGCCGGGTGGGCGTCTTTGGCAGCGCAAGCGGCTTCGGGTGCGTCGAATGCCGGGCCTGTTTTTGCAGCGTCCAGGGCCGCGACGGCAGCCGTGCTGAGCGGGCGGTACTGCAGGATGCGGCTGGCTTCGGTGCGGGCGGCTGCACCGGTCAGGTAGCGCGCCATGTACTGGGAAAAGGCTTTGGCGCTGTTATTCGTCGCGGGCGTGGCGAGCGCTGGCGTTGGCGCGGCTGGGGCCATGCTGGAAAGAACTGCCTCGGGCGGCGTCGTGGCCGCTGCAGTCGCCACAACGGCGGCGGCCTCTTCGGCAGCTTGGGCGGACGCGTTGTAGCGCGCCGCCAGCGCCGAGCTGGACGGCAGCGCGTCACGCGGCGCATACGGATCAGCCTCGATCATGTACGGGAAATCGGTCTTGGAAACCCAAGGCACCGAGTCCAGCGGCAGGCGGTAGCCCATCGGCGAGTCGCCGGGCATCAAATACATGCGCTCGTCGCGGAAGAACCACGGGCCGGTGGACCAGCGCGAACCGGCCGCTTCAGGCGTGGCCGTGGGATGCTTTTTGACCAGATCGCCCTTGGTCTGCAGCGGCAGCACGTAGCCGACGACGGCGTCCAGCCCCTGCATGAAGACGCGGCGCAGGCGCTCGCGCTCCATCGGTTCTTCGAGGCGCGAGTCGAACGGATCGACGTTGATCGGCAGGCGGCGTTCGCGCCACAGGTAATACCAGGTGTCTTCGTAGCCGGGCGTGATGTAGTCCGGCGCCACGCCGAGCTTTTCGGCCAGCGTTTGCATGAAGCGTTCGGCGTCGCTGCTGGTGTAAACACAGGGCTGGCGCTCGTCGGTGAACAGCGCCGGGTTTTGCCAGACCGGCTGGCCGTCTTTGCGCCAGAAAATGCTCAGCGCCCAGCGCGGCAGCTGCTCGCCCGGATACCACTTGCCCTGGCCGAAGTGCAGAAAGCCGCCGTCGCCGTATTCGGCGCGCAGCTTTTGCACCAGTTCGGTGGCGTAGCCGCGCTTTGTGGGGCCGAGGGCGTCGATGTTCCATTCGGGCGCGTCGCGGTCGGTGGTGGCGACGAAGGTCGGCTCGCCGCCCATCGTCAGGCGCACGTCACCTTCGACGAGGTCTTTGTCCACCGCTTCGCCCAAGGCGAGAACGGCTTGCCACTGCGCTTCGGTGTAGGGCTTGGTGACGCGGGGCGATTCAAAAATGCGCTGCACGCCCATGTGGTGCTCGAATTCGACTTCGCATTTGTCCATGCAGCCTTCAATCGGCGCGGCGCTGGTTGGCTCGGGCGTGCAGGCCAGCGGAATATGGCCTTCGCCCGCCATCAGGCCGGAAGTCGGGTCCAGCCCGACCCAGCCCGCGCCCGGTAAAAAGACTTCGCACCAGGCGTGCAGGTCGGTGAAATCGACTTCGGCGCCGCTCGGGCCGTCCAGCGATTTCACATCGGCTTTCAATTGGATCAAATAGCCCGAAACAAAACGTGCCGCCAGCCCCATGTGCCGGAATAACTGCACCAAGAGCCAGCCGGTATCGCGGCACGAGCCGCAGGCCAGCTCCAGCGTTTCTTCGGGCGTCTGCACACCGGGCTCCATGCGGATGGCGTAGGCGATGTCGGACTGCAGCTGCTGGTTCACGCCGACGAGAAAGTCGATGGTGCGCTTGGGCTTGCGGTCGATTTTGGCTAAATACTTGGTCAGCAGCGGCGTAGCGGGCTGGGTAACGAGGTAGGGCGCCAGCTCACGCGCCTGCGGGGCGCTGTAGGCAAACGGAAACTCTTCGGCCTTGGGTTCGAGGAAAAAGTCGAACGGGTTGAACACCGCCATTTCGACGACCAGATCGACCGTGACCTTGAACTCGCGGGTCGGCTCGGGAAACACCAGCCGCGCCTGGTAGTTGGCAAACGGGTCTTGCTGCCAGTTGATGAAGTGCTGGGCGGGCTCGATTTTGAGCGAATACGACAGCACCCGCGTGCGGCTGTGCGGCGCCGGGCGCAGGCGAATCACCTGGGGGCCGAGCTTGACCGGGCGGTCGTATTTGTAATGGGTGATGTGGCTCAGGGCAACATGGATGGACAAGAGGAACCTCGCAAAGAAATGGCACCGGTGTGCGTCACCGTGAAGCAAAATAACGACTGCAGACTTGCGCCTGATAACGCCCCCGCCAGGCGTTGGCCGGGTCTGTCTGCATCAGACAAAGCAAGAGCTGCGCCAAACGGCGTTTGCGCATAGAGCACTCTTGCACTGCACAAATAATAACTGGGAAAGATGCCGTGGCTAGAGTTGCTGCCGTCAGCGCGCTGGCGAAAATACCCAGCCCAGGGCTGGCGCTGGGTGGATTTATCGCCGGGGTGGTGCTGCAACTGGAGCAGCCCGCTTTGTGGCACGGCGAGTTTTATGCCGCGCTGCTGGCGGCGGCACTGGGGCTGATTGCGCTGGCTCTGCGCGCCGTTCGGGGCGCGAGAGGTATTGGTGTGTTGCTGTGCTTCGCAGCGGCACTGCTGGGTTTTGGCGTGACAGGCTGGCGTGCCAGCGCGCTGGACGCCACCCGCCTGAACCCGGCGCTCGAAGGGCGCGACATTGAAGTCACCGGCCAGGTGCTGGCCATGCCGCAGTTGGGCGAAGAGGCGGTGCGCTTTCGTCTCGGCGTCGAGTCGGCTCGGCGCGACGGCCAGCCGGTCACGCTGCCGCCGCAGATTTTGCTCGGCTGGTACGCCGGATTCGGTGCGCGGGAGGCGAAAGCCGCTGGCGCCGAAAGCGGCGAAGCGTCCGAGCTGGACGCGCAGCGCCAGCCCCAGCCGCTGCAGGCGGGCGAGCGCTGGCAAATGCGCGTGCGCCTCAAAGCGCCGCACGGTGCGAGCAACCCACACGGTTTTGATTACGACCTCTGGCTCTGGGAGCAGGGCTTGCAGGCCACGGGTTATGTGCGCGCCGGACCGAATGACGCGCCGCCGCGCAGGCTCTTAAGCAGCGCCTGGACGCATCCGGTCGAGCGCGCCCGCCAGTCCGTGCGTTTGGCGATTTACCAGCGCGTTGCCGACCGCCAGCTCGCCGGGGTGCTGGTGGCCTTGGTCGTGGGCGACCAGAACGCCATCGAGCGCACCGACTGGGATGTGTTTCGCGCCACAGGCGTGGCGCATTTGATGAGCATTTCCGGCCTGCACATCACCATGTTTGCCTGGGCCGCGTCGTGGCTGGTCGGCAGTTTGTGGCGGCGCTCGGCGCGGCTGACGCCCCGGTTGTGCCTGGCGCTGCCCGCTGCCAGCGCTTCAGATTGGGGCGGATGGGCGCTGGCGGCGGGTTACGCACTGTTTTCGGGCTGGGGCGTACCTGCGCAACGCACCATTTTGATGCTGTTTGTCGTTGTCTTGCTGCGCCAGCGCGCCCGGCAGTGGCCCTGGCTGTCCACCTGGCTGCTGGCGATGGCCGCCGTGGTGGCGCTGGACCCGTGGGCGCTGCGCCAGGCCGGATTCTGGTTGTCGTTTGTCGCCGTGGGGGTTTTGTTTGCGTCCGATTCGGGCGATTCGCCAGCCCATCTGGCGGGCGCTCAGGCGCAGTTTGCCGGGGAAAACCTGCCGCAGGGCGCGCTGTGGCGCCAAGGGCTGGCCCGGCTGGGCGCCGGCCTGCTGCAAATGGCGCGCGAGCAGTGGGTGGTGACGCTGGCGCTCACGCCGCTGTCGCTGCTGCTGTTCAACCAGGTCTCGCTCGTCGGCCTGCTGGCCAATGCGCTGGCGATTCCGTGGGTGACGCTGGTGGTCACGCCGCTGGCGATGCTGGGCGTGGTTTATGCACCAGTTTGGGATGTGGCGGCGGGCGCGCTGGGGTGGCTGACGGCTTTTTTGCAGATGCTGGCGGCTTGGCCACTGGCTTCGGTCAGCGTCGCTTCTGCACCGTTGTGGTGCGCTGTGGCGGGCGTTCTGGGCGGCGGCCTGCTGGCGCTGCGCCTGCCGTGGCATTGGCGGGGATTAGGTATTCCGCTGCTGCTGCCCGTTCTGCTCTGGCAGCCTGCGCGGGTGGAGCCGGGGCAGTTTGAATTGCTGGCCGCCGATGTCGGGCAGGGCAACGCGGTGCTGGTACGCACCGCCAGCCACAGCCTGCTGTACGACACCGGCCCGCGCCTCTCGGGCGACAGCGACGCAGGCAGCCGCGTGCTGGTGCCGCTGCTGCGTGCGCTGGGCGAGCGGCTGGATGTGCTCATGCTCCGCCACCGCGATCTAGACCACACAGGCGGCGCACCCGCCGTGCTGGCCATGCAGCCGCAGGCCAAATTGATCAGCTCGCTGGAAGACCGCCACGCGCTACAGGCCGCCCACCCGTCCGAGCGCTGCTTTGCAGGCCAGCGCTGGGACTGGGACGGCGTGCGTTTTGAAGTGCTGCACCCAGCAGCGACTGACTACGAGACGCCCGCCAAATCCAACGCCATGAGCTGCGTGCTGCGTATCTCCAGCGGCGGCCAGACCGCGCTGCTGGCGGGCGATATCGAAGCCGCGCAGGAATTAAGACTGGTCGCTGACGACCCGGCCCGCCTCAAGGCCGACGTTCTGCTGGTGCCGCACCACGGCAGCAAGACTTCGTCGAGCCCCTTGTTTCTCGCCGCCGTGCAACCCCGGCTGGCGCTGGTGCAGGCGGGCTACCGCAGCCGTTTCGGCCATCCGGCCCCGCCCGTCGTGGCCCGTTACGAAGAGCGCGGCGTGCGGCGGGTGCGCTCCGACCAGTGCGGCGCGGCGATTTGGCAAAGCCAGCGGCCCGCCGAAATCCGCTGCCAGCGCCAGGCCGACGCGCATTATTGGCAGACTCCCTGACCATTCTCAAATTAAGTGCAATTTTGTGCCCTGCCCAGCGCGTGGCGCGCAATTTGCTAGGATACATTTATAAACAACCTGCCAGTCGGAAACCTTTCCGGAGATTTAAGCGTATGAGCCGTCCGATGTTTGATGAGATGAATGCCTCCGCGTCCAGTGTGCGCGGCCACTACCAGGGCTATCAGCGCTGGCTGGCCAAGCAGTCGGACGACGCGATGCGAGCCCGCCGTGCCGAGGCGGAGATGATCTTCCGCCGCGTCGGCATCACTTTTGCCGTTTACGGTGCCAAGGACGAAGACGGCTCGGGCACTGAGCGGCTCATTCCGTTCGACCTGATACCGCGCATCATTCCCTCACACGAGTGGTCCAGCATGCAAAAAGGGCTGGTGCAGCGCGTCACGGCGCTGAACCGCTTTATTCATGACGTGTACCACGACCAGGAAATCCTCAAGGCCGGCATCATCCCGTCCGAGCAGATTTTCCAGAACGCCCAGTTCCGCCCCGAAATGATGGGCGTGGATGTGCCCGGCAATATTTATTCTCACATCAGCGGCGTGGACATCGTGCGCGCCCCCAACGCAAAAGGCGAGGGCGAATACTACGTCCTCGAAGACAATCTGCGCGTGCCCAGCGGCGTCAGCTACATGCTCGAAGACCGCAAGATGATGATGCGCCTGTTCCCCGAGCTGTTCAGCCAGAACCGCGTCGCGCCAGTCGAGCATTACCCCGATCTGCTGCTGGAAACCCTGCGCGACATGGCCCCGCCCGCCACCAACGAGCCGACCGTCGTGGTGCTCACGCCCGGCATGTACAACTCGGCGTATTTTGAACACGCTTTCCTCGCCCAGCAAATGGGCGTGGAACTGGTCGAAGGCCAGGATTTGTTCGTCAAGGACAACTTTGTTTATATGCGCACCACACGCGGCCCCAAGCGTGTCGATGTGATCTACCGCCGCGTCGATGACGATTACCTTGATCCGCTGGCTTTCCGGCCCACGTCCACGCTGGGCTGCGCGGGCCTCTTGAACGTGTACCGCAGCGGCAACGTGGCAATCTGCAATGCGATTGGAACGGGCGTGGCCGACGACAAGTCGATTTACCCCTACGTGCCCAAGATGATCGAGTTTTACCTCGGCGAAAAGCCCATTCTCAAGAATGTGCCCACCTACATGTGTCGCAACCCGGAAGACCTGAAATACACGCTGGCCAACCTGAAAGACCTCGTGGTCAAGGAAGTCCACGGCGCGGGCGGCTACGGCATGCTCGTCGGCCCGGCTTCCACCAAGGCCGAGATTGAAGATTTCCGCGCCGCGCTGCTGGCCAATCCGTCCGGCTATATCGCCCAGCCCACACTGAGCCTCTCGACCTGCCCGACTTACGTCGAAAGCGGTATCGCCCCGCGTCACATCGACCTGCGCCCGTTCGTGCTCAGTGGCAAGACCGTTCAAATGGTGCCCGGCGGCCTGACCCGCGTGGCGCTGAAAGATGGCTCGCTGGTGGTCAACTCCTCGCAAGGCGGCGGCACCAAAGACACCTGGATTCTGGAAGGCGACGCCGCCGCGCCCGTTGCCGAGTCCTCACAGACCCAATCGCAATCCCAGTCGGCTCCGGCCCCCGCTTTGAACCCCTCCGCCGTAGGAGTCTGAAAAATATGTGGTCCCGCACCGCCGATCACCTGTTCTGGATGTCGCGCTACACCG
>CAIYKK010000651.1 GCA_903926695.1 uncultured Burkholderiales bacterium | reverse complement strand
TTCCGCTCAAGGTCAAGACCAGCGGCATGCCGCCGCTGGCGAAGTTTGCCGCTTCGCCGTTTGGCATCGTCGAGCGTTTTGCCGAACCCAGCGGCGTGGCGCTGCTGCCGGTGACGCTGCGCAATGTGGAAGCGGCGCTGCAGGTCAAAGGCTTGCAGGCGGGCGCATCCGGCAAAGTGGGCGATTTGCAGCTCAAGAGCGACGCCGACATCATTTCGTGGTTTCGCAAGGTGCAGCGCTACGACAGCTCGGAAATGTCGCGCCAGAGCGCCGCCGCCGATCTGAAAGGGCCGCTGCCCAAAGCCATTGACGACCAGAGCAAGTCGTACATCCAGACGCGCATGCTTTCGCTGCTGGGCGGCCAGCCGGGCGTGAAGATGCTCGATTTGCCCAAACCAGCGAACAACGACCCGCGCCCGTTTGAAGTCGTCGGCATTCCGCTGTCGCCGGGCTTTCATGTGGTGGAGATTTCGTCGCAGCGGCTGGGCGTTTCGCTGCTCGACCCGCGTCACGGCGACAACCGCACGATGTATGTGCGGACCTCGGCGCTGGTGACAAATCTGGCGGTGCATTTCAAGCTGGGGCGCGAAAACGCGATGGCCTGGGTCACGACGCTGGACAAGGGGACGCCGGTGGCGGGCGCGGCGGTGCGCGTGTCGAGCTGCGGCGGTGCCGAGCTGGGCCAGGCCAAAACCGACGCGCAGGGCATTGTCAGCTTCAGCGGCCTGTCGCCCGAGCCGAAAGCCTGCGGTGCCGACGAGTACCGCAACGCCTATTTCATCAGCGCCCGCGCCGTCGATCACGGTGTCGAAGACATGGCGTTTACGTGGAGCGATTGGCACAAAGGCATTGAATCGTGGCGCTTTAACGTGCCGACCGACCACAATGCCCTGCCCGACGAGCGCGCCCACACGATTTTTGACCGCACGCTGTTCCGCGCAGGCGAAACCGTGTCGATGAAACACATTTTGCGCACCCAGACCGGCTCGGGTTTTGGTCTGGTCGAGACACCGCCCGCCACGCTGCAAATCTCGCACATCGGCAGCGGCCAGCAGTACACCCTGCCGATTCAGTGGCGCAAAACGGCCACCGGCGGCCAGAGCGCCGAAAACACCTTTGCGATTCCGCCCGGTGCCAAGCTGGGCATGTACAGCGTGCAACTCAAAACCAGCGAAACCGGCCCGCACCGCAATCAAAACTATTCCACCGGCCAGTTCCGGGTGGAAGAATTCCGTCTGCCGGTGCTCGAAGGCCGCGTGACGCCAGCGGGCAAAAAAGCGCTGGTCAACGCCAAAACGGTGCCGGTCGATGTGCAGGTCAACTACGTCTCCGGCGGCGGCGCGGCCAATTTGCCGGTGCGCGTATCGGCACTGGTGCGCAGCAAATACACCAGCTACAGCGACTATGAAGACTTCACCTTCTCGCCGCCACGCGCAGCGGGCAAACCCGGCGGCAACGGTGAGGAAGGCGAAGAAGAAGCCAGCGCCTCGCAGGACCAGCGCGTCATTGCCAACAAACTGCCCGTGACGCTGGACCGCAGCGGCGCGGGCAAAGTCACGATTGAAAAAGTGCCCGCCTCGCGCCAGCCTCAAGAGCTGCTGCTCGAAGCCAGCTACGCCGACCCGAACGGCGAAGTGCAAACCATCCGCAGCACTTCAACGCTGTGGCCCGCTGGCGTGATCACGGCCCTGAAAACCGAAAGCTGGGTTTCCAGCGGCCAGAAAATCAAGTTCCACGCGCTGGCGCTGGACCTCTCGGGCAAGCCCGCCGCCGATGTCGCGATGGACGTGAAAGCGGTGGCGCGCATCGTCACCACCAGCCGCAAGCGCATGGTGGGCGGCTTTTACACCTACGACAACAAGGACGAAACCAAAGACCTGGGCAGCGTGTGCAGCGGCAAAAGCGACGCACGCGGCTTGCTGCTGTGCGAGTCCCAGCTCGGCGAGCCGGGCGAGGTTGAACTCGTCGTCACCGCCACCGACAAGGACGGCAACACCATTCAAGCCGCCAGCTCAATTTACGTGACCAAACAGGGCGAACTCTGGTTCGGCGGCGAAAACCACGACCGCATGGACCTGCTGCCCGAAAAGAAAAGCTACCAGCCCGGCGAAACCGCCAAGTTCCAGGTGCGTATGCCGTTCCGCTTTGCGACCGCGCTGGTGGCCATTGAGCGCGAAGGCATCATCGAAACCCAGGTCGTTCAGCTCAACGGGCAAAACCCGACGATTGAACTGCAGGTCAAGGACGGCTGGGGGCCGAATGTGTATGTCAGCGTGCTGGCGCTGCGCGGACGGCTGCGCGAAGTGCCTTGGTACAGCTTTTTCACCTGGGGCGTGAAAGCGCCGCGTGAATGGTGGACTTCGTTCTGGTACGAAGGGCGCGAATACGAAGCGCCGACCGCGCTGGTCGATTTGAGCAAACCGGCGTTTCGCCTCGGCATGGCTGAAATCCGCGTCGGCACCAAGGCGCATCAGCTTGACGTGAGCATCAAAGCCGACAAGGAAAGCTACCCGGTGCGCGGTCAGGCCAAGGTGACAATCACCGTCAAGCTGCCCAAC